>JBDUCW010000201.1:0-5819 GCA_040003235.1 Ferruginibacter sp.
GATAAGGCCGCGGTATCCAATTTCAAACATGCCGGCAGTAAGCAGTTTAGGGTTTTTATTTCCTTCAAGCGTAAGCCTTGTAAAATTTCTATAGCCTGTTTGGTAATAAGAAATCGTTTTGGTAACATAGGTGTCAAAAATATTAGCCGATCTTGGTGCATGTGAAAAAACTATCCGAAACAAATTCTTTTTAGTAAGCTTGTATGTTGCTGCTAACTCCGAAGAAAAATAAGTGGTTTGGGGATAGTTAAATTTATTAGCTCCCAGGCCTGCTACTAATCTTAATTTATTATTCATCAATCTATATTCTCCACGAAGAGAGGCTGTTTGCGTAGTGATTTCGCCGCGACCATTAAGGAGCCCGGTTTTAGTGACAGCATCGGCATATTTACTGTCGTCATAAACAGCACTTGTATAACTCAGCCCTGGCTTAATTGAAAAATTAGCTTTTGTAAAATTATATTCGATATTGCCTCCAATAATATGAAATTCGTATTTTCTTCCGGGATCAAGATCTGTTGCCTGTGTCCCCCGGTTGTAAGAAAACTGTGCTGAAAGGCCTTTTATATTGGCTTTAAAATCTGCATACCCGGTAGCAGAGGTAGCAGTTGAAAAAGGCGTGATCTCGTTTTCGGTAGAAACTTTTTGTACTGTAGAATGCTGAAGGCCTGTACTTATACTGTATTTTATTTTTTCTGTTGGCTCATAATTTAAAAAAAGATTACCTGCATATTTGTAAAACCCCATGTGAGGATCCGGATAACGTGCGTCAACATTGCGAACAGTATCACCACTGAAATTAATAAAATACTCAGGATTTTCGAGTGGCTGGTTCCTGTTAAATTCAAAATAAGATGTTTGTGTACGGTCTCTATCCTGGTAATTGCCGGATGCTATCATACTCATTTTTTTATTGAAGCGGTAACCAACAGAAGCATTATTAATAAAAGTGTGATAACTTCCCTGTTGCGTATTTGCTACCATAAACAATCCCTGTTTATCGGCCTGGCGCGTAATAATATTAATAACTCCATTTACCGCATTAGGGCCATACAGAGCAGCTGCAGGCCCTCTTATCACTTCTATTTTTTCTACATCATTAATATCTATAGGAAGTGTTTCCCAAAAGGTACCTCCTCTTAAATAGCTGTATACAGGACGGCTGTCGATCATTACCAATGTAGTTGTATTGGATGTTATATCAAAGGGCGCATTGGGCGGAACATTATCCATTCCCCGGAGGTGAATATCATAATTACCGTTACTTTCCTCTCTTACGATCATACCTGGAACTAATCGCAACGCTTCCATTATTGAGGTGCAACCTGTCCGCTGAATATCTTCTTTAGTTACTACTGATGCTGATAAAGGCGCGTCAAAAAGAAACTCCGTTTTTTTAGAAGCAGATACAATTTTTATACTCAGCAGATCCTTTAAGCTCAATTGATCGTAATGCGGCATTTTTACGCTATCATTCTGGCAATAGCCATTAGTAATATTGCCCACGCAAAAAGCTGCACATAAAAGAACCTTTGATAACAATGTTTTCATGTCGGAATTATGAGTTCGTTATTTTATAATTTTTCCAAGTTGCAGCAGTTCTGAAGCTATGCTGAGGCCCCTTTCTTCTATATTATCTTTATTAATTTCCAGTTTGAGGTGATCGGCTACAATAACAAAATTTATACAGCTGCCTCTCTTTGCCAATCCATCAGATTCGGAAATCAGTAAAGTGGCACTACCTGTTGTTGCAGAAACGATCTTTTTTATATTATCACTTTCATCATCACCGATAAATAAAACCTGGCAATTAAGACCGGCTGCCAATGCTGAAAATTTTTTGATCACTATTTTTTGATTAACAACCATTTTATTGGCAATATTTTTTTTCAGTTCATTATATAATGCTGTGTTACCGATTACGCCAATAATAAAATCGCCTGATTTTTTATCCGAAGGCCAGTCAATATATTTTGTAAAATGATAAATAATATTTGCTTTGACCGCATAATTGGTCTCCTGCTGTGCAAAAGCAGTTGGTATGGCTGATACCAGGAACAGGCATATTATAAAGCCTGCCTTATGACGCCCGATTATTAAAAAAAGTCGTCGTATTATATTTTTCTCCTGGTAAAAAAATCTCATTTTAAAACCTTCTGATTATATATTAATTATGATGATCGCGAGGTCTGTTTATATTGCTACGCTGTATTAAAAAATCCGGTTATGCAACCTGCTTCACTTTCACATTGGTTTTATATAATTCTACTGACAGCAGGCAGCCATTGCCCGGAGATGAATCAATCTCAACTTTACCATTATACAATCCGGCCCGGCTGCTCATGTTTGTGAAGCCTATTCCTTCCCTGTGCTGGCCTGTATCAAACCCTTTTCCATTGTCATGCACTGAAAGCAAAACAGTTTTGAGACAATCTCTTATCTGAATAGATATAACAGATGCTTCAGCATGCTTTAAAATATTGTTTAGTTGCTCCTGGATGATACGGTATATGGTTAGCTTTAATGGTTCAGACAGGTCTTTCTCATCCGGTATTTGTATTTCGGTAGTGATCTTTATTTTTTCTGTGGTAAGAATATTTTCGACAAGATCATTAACAGATATCATTAACCCCGATTCTATAAACACCGGTGTAATAAGTATTTTGGAAAGTTTTCTTATCTCTTCCATAGCAATCAAAAGATAATCGCGGCTCTTTGTGATCAATTCAATTTTTACTTCCGGCCCCGTTAGTGCTGCGCTTAAAAATAATTTGGAAGTTGCCAGTACCTGATTGATATTATCATGCAATTCTTCGCCAATACCTTTTCTTTCTTTTTCCTGCGCACCCAAAACCGCATCTGTAATTTGCCGTTCCCTTATCTTTTGTTGTTCAAGCAGTTCTTTTTCAAGGCTTATCTTTTCCGTTACATCATTTATTTGAGCCTGGATCGCAATCCTTCCCAAATAATCTATCTTGTAAAAAGTTACTTCAACCATCATAATATCACCGTTCTTTTTTCTATGTCTCCATAAATTCCCGGTTGATTTGTCAGGATTTCCTCTCCAGGCCAAAGATTCCATCATTTCAGGAATGTCTTCCACAGGCCGGATATCTTTAAGTGTAAAACTTAAAAATTCATTTCTTTCATAGCCGTATTTATCGATAGCGGCATCATTGACTTCCAGGAATTTCAGGCTGCTGATATCATAGATCCATGCAGGGAATGGATTTTTGTAAAACATCTGACGATATTTTTCCTCTGATGCAATAATCTTTTCTTCGGCAAGTTTTCTTTCAATACTATATTGTATCGATTTTACCAATATATCAGTTTCAAACTCTCCTTTTACAAGGTAATCCTGCGCGCCTTCTTTCAGTGCCTGTATGGCAACTGTCGAATCGGCAAGTCCTGTTAATATAATGACAGGTATCTTTTTAGTAAAATCCTTTATTTTCAGAAAGCTCTCAATTCCATGGCTGTCAGGAAGTGAAAGGTCCACCAACACCAGGTTAATTTCCTGTTGCTTTAATATTGCACAGCCTGCAGCTGTACGATCTGCTGTATAAATATTATTGATCCCAACCCTCGAACTTCGAAGCATTTCTTCAATAAGCATTACATCTCCAGAATTATCTTCTATCAGAAGGATATTAAGTAGGCCAGGTATGTTTGACATTCGGTTTGCATAGGTTTAGGTAGGCAGAATAATTAAAAATTAGCAACGGCTGTGTAATGATGATATATGCGAGTAGCTGGAATACTATAAGAAAGAAAATGCCTGACGGAAATTATGTGGTTGTAACAACGATGGCAAGATATACCTGTTGAAAGGTAAGTATTATTCACTTCGCAATGGTTTAAGTTATAGGTTATAGGACTTATCGCTGTAAAGATAAACATCATCAGATTTTGGGCTGTCGTCTAATGATGTTAAGTATTGTGGCTTTTTAGCCACACGATTAATATGTGGGGATTCTCTTTTAAGGCCAATGTATATTTGAAAAAAAATATTGGATTCGACTGTCAACTATAATCTTAATGTATTATAAATGCCGAACAACTGGATGCTGCCGTAACAGGAACATTAAAATCATCAACAATGAGTTTGTTGAATTTCTTAGCAACTACAGTATTAAAAAAAATTATAAAACCTATATTATTTGAGATGAGTCATCTCTTTGATCAGAAAGAAGAACTTGAAGGGGTTGAAAATAAGCGAATGGAAGTTCAGGTCAACATGGATAAATCAGATAAAAAGTTTTATGTGAAGAAGAAATGGGCTTTCAGTGAAGCAAAGGCAAAAGAAAACTTCCCAATTATTTTTTCCTGAAGGCGTTTTCATTTCAGATGGAAATAAAATAAGCAAGGTGGAGTAAACTCCACCTTGCTTAAGTCAGTCGGGATGGCAAGATTCGAACTTGCGACCTCCTGGTCCCAAACCAGGCGCGATAACCGGGCTACGCTACATCCCGAACATTGGTTACCGTCTTTAAAAAATCGGACGGCAAAGATATGGGTTTATTCGAAAAAACAATTTTTATTTAGGCATTGCTGTATTACCGGGTTTTACAATCAATGGGCCCCGTTTCCCCATTGAAATGTTTTGACCAGTGAATCGAGTATGCGGTTCCTTCCATTGCTCAATCTTTTATTAATGCGGTTCAATGTGGTGTCTGATATAAACCAGTTCATAGCGTAAGAAGGTTCGATATCAAAACGTGTATTCAGTTCCATATCGTTTTTCCATTCAAGCTCATCTTCATACAATGAAATACGTGTATAAGATGCACGATGGTTGCTGTCAGCAACGTCATGAATATAATTGATGAGCCGTTGATCGTTTACTGTTGTCTGCATATCGTAAGCACCCATGATGGTCAGGACAGGCGCCAGTAAATCATTTTTTACAGATGCAACAGGTTCAAATTTATTTCTGCTATTAATCACAGGACTATTCACAATGTGCAGGACTTTAAAACGCAGCAGATTTATTTTTTCCCGCAAAGCGGGACTGTCATTGGCAATCTTAATAATTCCGCGGATCATTTCCTGTACTACACCAGCGCCTGAATTATCGAAATAACCGCCATCCACAAAGTAGCTGTCACCGATCTTTCCTGCCGGACTTAAATACGGAAATCTTGCGCCCAGAATACTGCCTGACGCCATGCTGATATCACTGGTAGAATCAAGCAAAGTGAGAATATCAATACGGTTATTGAATGTAGCAGAGTCAATACGGAGATTGCTGACAATACCTGGATTGCCATCCTGCATCCGCGTACTGTTAATGCAAAGGATCGGCAATAATGGAACAGTCTGTGCATTGTTCATGGCTGCAAAAGTCGAAAAGTTTTTATCAAACGGAACTCTGAATGCATCCGTTTTATAATCCGGAACAGATTTCTCAAAAGATTCTTCCAGTGCTGCCGCACGATCAGCAGCATGTACAGGAATGAATTTAAATATATTCAGTACGTCTGAAAAATAATCCGGGCCTAACAGTCTTGCAAAAGTGTAAGTAAAATAATCTCTTTTTAAATAGTCTTTTGCTGAAGTTTCAAATTGTGCATCGGAGCGGTTTCTTCCCTGCAATAAAGAAAAAAATGCAGCGACTCCTACTCCACCGCCGGACGTTCCGGACAGACAAAACACATGATCTGAAAATAAATTATTGGAATCCTTTTTTGCAGATGCGTCCTGTAATTTGCCAAGCACAGAAGCCGTCCAGTAACCGGAACGTGAAGCGCCCCCATTGGCCATTACAAAATACATATCGTACGCTGAATCTTTTACATGTTGGTTCAACCAGGCCG
>JBDUCW010000202.1:0-5767 GCA_040003235.1 Ferruginibacter sp.
TTTTTATAATTCAGATACTTATATTTCAAATGTAAGAGGGGGTTTGATAAGAGGTCATTCAACCGGAACCATCACAGGTTCTACATACCAGAGAAATAATGCAGGACAGATACTGATCAGCCCTTCAACAGGCCTTCCATTAATCAATGCGGGAGTGAATTTCCTCATTGCTGACAGATCACCTGACTTTACATTAGGTACATTGAATACGATCAGGTATAAAAACTGGAGTTTAAGTTTCCTTTGGGATCTGAAAGTTGGAGGCGATATATATAATGGTACCGACCAGTTGCTTACTTATCTTGGAAAAAGTGTAAGAACAGCCAACAGAAGTACACCATTGGTTGTTAATGGTGTATTGAATGATGGATTGCAGAATACAGCAACGCCAACCATTAATACACTGGCGATCGTTCCGCAGTATTTAAGTTCTTATTATAGTTCTACCAGTTTACCCGATGAAGAATTTATTCAGAAGGATGTGAACTGGTTCAGATTGAGAGATCTTACTTTGAATTATATGCTGCCGCAGAATACGCTGAAGCACATGAAAGGATTTACGGGATTAAGTGTATTCGTAACAGGCAGTGACCTGATACTGATCACAAATTATTATGGTTCTGATCCGGCTGTAAATGCCAACAACCCTGGAACAGGTGGTATTGGTGGATACGGAATGGATCTTGGAAGTGCACCTACTCCTTTGGGCATAAGCTTTGGAATAAGAGCTAATTTTAAATAATAATAAACGAACAATAAAAATATTTTATATGCAAAATAAAATTTTCAGATCAATATTTTTTCTCGGGGCTGTCAGCATTGGCTGTCTTGGCTCCTGCAAGAAAAAAATTGATGATGCGTATCTGAACCCGAATGCTCCCGTTAAAGTTCCTGTAGAAACTATCTTACCCGGAATGATCGGTGGTTTCACTGCTTTTAATTCTGCAGCAGGTACTAACTATGGCGTACAAGCGGATGATATATTACTGGGCCGTTACATTCAGTATTTCGGTTCTACTACCAACGGTGAAAACTATGGTGAAATGGGTGGAACCATCGGCAGTGATAATACCGGTGGTATCTGGGGTTCCGTTTATTATGGCCATGGCGCAAATCTCAATGCCATGATACAATGGGGAAGTGAAGATCAGAAATGGGATTTTGTAGGTGCCGCATGGGCCATCCGTGCATGGGACTGGCTTGAATGTACCAATCAATATGGTGATGCGATATTGAAAGAAGCTTTCCGTACGGATCTGTCGCAGTTTCATTATGATACACAACCTGAATTCTATGACAGTTGCAGGGCCGCGTGTTTCAGGGCAATTGCAAACCTGAACAGAACAGATGGTAATGTAAATCCTACCAATTTTGCCCAAAGCGATTTTTATTTTAATAAAGGAGACGTTTCCAAATGGAAAAAATTTGTGTATGGTATTCTTGCCCGTTCTTATATCGATCTGAGTAACAAGAATGTTTTTGTGAGCAGTGGCTTAGCAGATTCTGCAATAAAGTATGCAAATCTTTCCATCACATCCAACAGTGATAATGCAATGTGTACATTTTCTGCCATCAACACCAGCAATGGATTTAATAGTTATTTCGGACCAACGCGTTCCAACATCGGTACTATGAGACAGGGAGGATATATTGCTAACCTGATGTCAGGAACTAATACCCTTACTTTTACAGGTGTTAATGATCCAAGAACCTGGTACATGCTCAGCGAAAATGCCAATCAGACTTTTAAAGGCGTAACGCCATGGCTTGGTGTTACAGAATATTTAAGCGGAACCACTCCTACAGCAAATTACCCAAGAAATTTATGGAGAAGTGGGGTACAAAACGCTACTACAGGAACCGATGACAGCACACGTTATGTTTATGGAAACAAAGGCCCATGGCCGATGATGACCGCTGCAGAAATGCAATTCACATTGGCAGAAGCCGCTTACCGTAAAGGTGATAAAACAACAGCGCTGGCAGCATATACCAACGGAATAAGTCTTGATTTTGATATGCTGACCACCACTTACGCTTTTAATATTCCAACAGCACATGTAATAACACCTGCCATGAAAACGGCTTATATGACCAATCCCGCAGTAGTACCGGCTACTTCCGCAGGCTTGACATTAGCGCAGATCATGTTGCAGAAATACATTGCATTGTATGGCTGGGGTACGCACCAGACATGGACCGATATGCGCAAATTCCATTACACACAACTGGATCCGGCAACAGGCAAACAGGTATATACAGATTTCATTACACCGCCTACCAGCCCGATTAATTATCTGATCTCTACCAATAATGGTAAACTGGTTTACAGGTGCAGGCCAAGATTCAATTCAGAATACCTGTATGACATTCCTGAACTTACAAGAATAGGTGCTTATCAGAATGCTGATTACAACACTTTCGAATGCTGGTTCTCAATGCCATAATTTTAATAACAAGAAAACAATATATAATGAAACTATTAAAAATAAATATATTAAGCCTGTTGACGCTAACGGTGATTGCTAATGTTTCCTGTACCAGGGACATTCCGCAGGTTGCGCCAACGCAGGTAGGGTTGAGCAGTGTGGCAACAGTACAGGTTTTCAGCGCAACTGTAAAAGCCGCAAGAAATTATGTTTATGTAGATGGAGTTCCGGTATCAGGTGCTGTACTTGCCTACAGCGGTATATTTCCTGCTACCGCTTATTCTTTTATTGTAAACCCTGGTTCAAGGTCCATCTCAATAAAAGATACGGCAGTTGTAACAACACAGACTCCGCTGACTTTTTCCCAGGCATTTGATGCAGGAAAAAGTTATACCGTTTTTACATATGATACTATTACAAGTGTTAAGCAATTAACTGTTACAAATAATATTACTGTACCAACGGATACTTCAGCCATGTTGCGGTTTGCAAATTTTATTTATAACACGACTGCTGTTCCAGCAGTGGATGTGTATTCATTTAAAAAAGGAGCTACACCGCTATTTACAAATGTTGCCACGGCAGCTGTAACAGACTTTGTTCCTTATCCTTCACTGGTTACTGACACATTATATGTTTATGCAACCGGCACCACTACGCCGTTACTTGCTAAAGCAGCTGTATTAAGTTTAACACCAACCAGGAGTTATACAACAGTATACAGCGGAAGTTATAAAGGCACAAAAGTGGTTTCTGTTTTTGCCACATATTAATTTTATTCTTTCATAAAAAAAGATCCGCCGTGTACAACAGCGGATCTTTTTTATTGGGTTGAGTGTTGAGTGTTGAGTAAAATAAATCGGGCTCACAAATTATAAAAAACCTAACACATACCACACAACACTTAACACAAAATATTATCTATCCAAAGAACAAATAACAAACAGCAATCGCGGTTAAAATTCCAACAAGGTCTGCGAGCAGCATCGCACCAATTGCATAACGTGTATTTTTTATGCCCACTGCACCAAAGTAAACGGCGATCACATAAAAAGTAGTGTCGCTGCTTCCCTGTAAAATGCAACTCAGCCTGCCTGCAAATGAATCTGCACCATACGCATTCATCGTGTCGATCATCATACCACGTGCACCGCTGCCGCTTAATGGTTTGATCAGTGCAGTAGGAATGCCTTCTACAAAACGCGTATCAAAACCCAGCCCTGCAAAAACATATTTAAACCCATCCATGATCATTTCAAATACGCCGCTGTTTCTTAAAAGGCTGATCGCTACCAGCATCCCCACCAGATAAGGAATAATTCTTACAGAAGTTTCAAAGCCTCCTTTTGCGCCTTCAACAAAAGCATCAAAAATATTTATCTTTTTATACAACGCACCGATCACGATGAGTAAAAATATTAATAGTATAATGCCGTTGCTCAGCAGACTTGAAAATGACTGAACGCCTTCCGAGTTTAAAGAATGAATATACAGCACCAGTAAAGCAATCACCGCAGAAATGCCTAATACCCAGGTCATGATGGCTTTTTGAAAAATGTTGATCTTCTGTTTGTAAGAGATGATCAACATGGCAGCGATCGTAGCAACAAAAGTTGCGATCATGCATGGAATAAATATTTCCGTAGGATTCAACGAAGGTTTTTTTAAAGAAGCTCTCGCGGCAATGATGGCAACAGGAATTAATGTAAGTCCTGATGCATGCAAACATAAAAACATGATCTGTGCATTGGATGCTTTTTCTTTATCAGGATTCAGTTCCTGAAGACTTTCCATTGCTTTGATACCGAAGGGTGTTGCAGCATTGTCCAGTCCCATAATATTGGCAGAAAAATTCATCATCATATGTCCCATGGAAGGATGTCCTTTGGGAATATCTGGAAATATTTTTGAAAAGAAAGGTCCGATGATCTTCGATAAAAGTCTTATTCCGCCTGCTTTTTCAGCGATGCTCATAAATCCCATGAACAGCGCCATGATACCGATAAGACCGATGCAGATATCAACGGCGCCCTTGCAGGTCTCGAAAATTCCATTGGAAGGTAGTGTTATAAAAACACGGTAGCTGCTGCCCGATCTGTAAACTTTTTCTTTTCCCCATACCGCAACCTTATCAAACTGAAACTGTTGCTGCACATTCGCAGGGATCAGTGCCGAATCAACATTGCGTACAGAAATGGTATCGGTATTTTTCCCGGTGACCAGCTGACTGAATATATTTTTCTGGTCTTTCTGAAATTCAAATCTTATTACTGAAACCAGTAATGCTACGATGATAAAAGACGCCCAGATCCTGCTTAAAGCCATCCTTTTGTGTTGAGTGTTAAGTGTTGTGTTTTGAATGTTGGAAGATACTGAATTCAACGCAATCTGTCATTTCCAAAATGCTTGTACCAGGTTTAAACCGCAATGCGCCGGTAACTCAAATCAATAATTCTTAAGGGGTCTTGCAGTAATAGTCATTGAATAAATTCAACACTCAGCACACAACACTCAACACAAGACCTTACCTTTGCACTCCAAAAATCAGAAAGCTTAAATGTCTGATTTTTAATTTTTAATTTTTAATTCTGAATCATAATGGCACTCCAGGCAGGTATCGTGGGTCTACCCAATGTAGGAAAATCAACTTTGTTTAATGCAGTGAGCAACAGCGCGAAGGCACAGGCGAGCAATTACCGCTTTTGTACTATCGAACCAAACATAGGCCTGGTGAACGTTCCCGATGAACGCCTGAATAAACTTGCTGAACTGGTAATACCGGACAGGATTGTTCCCACGCAAATAGAGATTGTTGACATTGCCGGACTGGTAAGAGGCGCCAGCAAAGGAGAGGGGCTGGGAAATAAATTTTTGGCCAATATCCGCGAAGTGGATGCCATCATTCATGTGATCCGTTGTTTTGAAGATGAAAATATTTTAAGAGATGAAGGTCCGATCAACCCGATCGGCGACAAAGAAATTATTGAAACAGAATTGCAGTTGAAAGATCTGGAAAGTGTAGAAAAGAAAATGCAGCGCACCGAAAAAATGACCAAGACAGATCCCAAAGCAAAAGTGGAACTGGAAGTATTGATCAAATGCAAAGAACATCTGGATAAAGGGAAAAATATTTTATCGCTTGGTTTAAGCAAGGAAGAAAAAGTTGCGATCGCCGATCTTTTTTTACTGACCGACAAACCCATTCTGTATGTTGCCAATGTTGATGAAGCAAGTATGCACACCGGAAATAAATTCAGTGACACATTAAAAGAAGCTGTAAAGAATGAAGGCAATGAAGTGATCATTATGACGAATGCCATTGAAGCACAGATCGCTGA
>JBDUCW010000080.1:0-19327 GCA_040003235.1 Ferruginibacter sp.
AGAGCAGGTGGTGGCGAAGAAATGGGCGGACTGCGTGGTGTAAAACATTACCTGCAACGCACAGCCATTCAGGGCTCACCCACTACCATCACAGCCATTACCAATGTTTATCAACCGGCAGCCAAAGGGAAAGATCCAGGCAAACATCCTTTCAAAAAATATTTTGAAGAACTCGAAATAGGCGATCAACTCATTACCGGAAAAAGAATAGTTACAAGTGAGGACATCGATCGTTTTGCGGATCTGAGCGGTGATCATTTTTATGCGCATATTGATACAACTGATTTTTCAGGTACCATGTTTGAACAGCAGGTAGCGCACGGTTATTTTATTATGAGCCTTGCTGCCGGGCTGTTTGTTGACAGTTATGAAAAGAACCCTGTGCTGTTGAATTACGGCATTGATGAATTACGTTTTACCAAACCTGTTTATCCAGGCGCTTCGATCTATATCCGTTTTACCTGTAAAGAAAAATTACCGAATGATAAACGCGTGATTGAAAGACCCGAAGACTTTAAAAGAGGCGATGATATTGATAAAGGCATTGTGAAATGGTACGTGGAAATGCTGGATGATGCTGACGAGATCACAGGAGTTGCAACTATATTGACAATGGTTGCTAAGAAAGAACAATAGTTAATTATGAATCCAGTTTACTGCCCGTTCATCCCAACGCAACATTTGCTTTTGCAGATGATTCCATTTACGGGCACATTTTTTTGGCTTCCGGTAAAATAGCATGGCCATTTTTACCTGGCGTTTCCGCCATTGTAATACCATTCTTCTTCCCATTGCTTTATCCAGTCCGAGCGTAAATTCGTGAAGATGCTTAATCTTTTTATACTTACCCGTTGTTGTATAAACACTGTCAAAAAAAATATTCAGTGCCTGTTGAAATTTTATCAGTGGGCGCTTATATTTTCTAAGCGTGTCATAAGAATATTTATCTTTTAATGCCTGCCACATATCTCCATTGATGTGCGCATTCATACCAATGAATTGATATTGCAGTTCGTTGAGACTTGTATCGGAATAATAATATTGCCAGCTGAAATCCTGTGACTGATGCTGCATAAAATGCTGGTGCGCCTTAATGAAGCGTTGACTGAAGGCTGTTTCAAAACCAAAAATAAACTGTCTTATATTTTCCGGTTGATCCTTTGCATAAAGATTGGTCTTCTCAATCGCATTGTGATACAGCCTCGCAAAATTTACCGACACCGTTTTTGTAGCAGCGATCTGTTCGAGCGTATCCAGTATTTCATTGTTGTAGCGCAGCTGTGCTTGTGTTACAGCGAAAGCAGAATAAAATATGATCGCGAAGAATAATTTCATGAACGCCGGCATTATTAAATGTCTGCCGTAAAAAGTTTTTTAGCCAGGTCAGATTTTTGCCGGATGGGAAATTCAACATAGCAATTGGTGAGCATATATTTTTCCCTCCGGTTTATTTTAGCAAAGAGATGGTCCTTTAATTCTGCATCCATTAAAATTATATCAATGAGATGTGCCCATTTCATTTCTTCGCTCAGCATGTATTGATCAATTTTAAAAATGCTTTTTTTAATGAAATAAAGTTTGGAGTGAATATTTTTTTCAGGGCCATTTATAATCCGGGAAAGACAAAAGTCGTTTTCGTTCAGCAACGGATTATTAAAGCCCAGCCAGTTTTTACGCCAGAGATAATTCTGGATTTTTCGTTGTACCCAACTGAGTTCTGTATGGGAAATATTCCGTGCATATTGCATCGCCATCATACAGCTGCCCGGCATATAACAGAGTATGTTGCTGTGTAATGCAAGGCCCTGCCGGGTTTGTAAACAATTTTTATTTTTCTGCAGCCACAACCATTCCTGCTTAAAATAATTTTTAGCAAAAAAGCAAAGTACATTCATTTGAAAATCGCAATCAACAGCCACATCCTGCATGTCATCATATAGCTGCATGCTTCTCACCATACTGCTCCAGCTGGCAAATTGCTGCTGGTATTTTTTTTCTTTTCTGCCGATCAGTACTCCCCTCAATGTGAGTAATACCTGGATGATGTCATCGTCTTTTGTTTTTTGATACTGCAGCAGGTCCTTCAAAGAATAATCTTCATTAAAGCCGTTGATATCGGCCTTATAAGTATCAAAACATTTATTGCAGGCGCTGCAGATGAGTTCGGCAGCAGCTGCTCCTTTTGTTTCATTCAACTTATTTAAAAAAACATTCATCTCCTGCAACAGAAACTGTAGATGCTCATAAAACGCTTTATAAGTTATACCATATTTAGCATTAATGCTTTGTAATACCGATTGCGGCAATACATCGCAGATATCAAATTCATAATATAAGCAAAACCCCTTTTCCGTTTTTTTATATTGCAGGTAATAATTTAAGTGTTCACTGTTCAACAGCAGCTGAATATTTTTTTTTCCGTGTTCGGCAGCAATGCCATCAATAAATTCATCGCCAAATAAAATGGCCAGGCAGACAAGATTGGCGAGGTGGCTTTTATTTTTTAATATTTGAAAAGCAGATTGTTTAAATAAGATCGTATCATAAGCAAAGGAACCCTTTTCTATATTATTACGTACCTGTAACAATTCCCTGAACTGAAGAATGTAATTCAACCTTTCATTTTTCCGTATTTTTTTGCGCATGTATAATCCCACAGGAAATGCAAGCAGCATGGAAGAAGTAAACTGAAGAAAATTGAACAATTCTTTTCCTGGTTTAAAATCAAACAGATCATCATACCGCCTGTTTTCAAAAAGCAGTTTCATCAATGCATCTTTCTCTGTTTTGGAAACATCATTAACTGAAGTATTGTAAACTTCAGCACCGGGTTGTTGCACAGCAGTAAAAGTATGTATGAAATAGGGCTCCATTCCTTTCAAAAGTAAAAATACCAATCTGCATTTCAGTACCCTGTATAAGGTATTTTAAACAAAAGGCCGCCCGCATTGGATTATACTGATACATCAGTTGCGATGTAAACAATTATGTAGATTTGTAATAAAAAATGGCTGAAGGTTACGTTACATCACATATTGAGCACGGCATCAATACAATTGAATTCTTTCATCCTCAAAGTAATTCTCTCCCCGGAAAGATACTTGCTGAACTTGCCAAAGAAATTCATTTTGCAGGAACACATGATGAAACCAAAGTGATCATTCTTAAAAGTGCCGGAGAAAAAGCTTTTTGTGCAGGTGCAAGTTTTGACGAGTTGGTGGCCATTAAAAATGAATCCGAGGGATTGGAATTTTTCAGCGGCTTCGCCCATGTGATCAATTCCATGCGCAAGTGTCCGAAATTTATCATTGGCCGTATTCATGGCAAGTGTGTTGGTGGCGGTGTTGGATTGGCCGCTGCTGTTGATTATGCCATTGCTACTGATAAAGCTGATATAAAACTGAGTGAGCTTGCAGTGGGTATCGGGCCATTTGTTGTGGGCCCTGCAGTAGAAAGAAAGATCGGCAATGCAGCTTTCAGTACACTGGCCATTGATGCCTCTATGTTCCGTAATGCGGACTGGGCAAGGCGCAAAGGTTTATACTCAGAGTTGCATGAAACAACAATAGCAATGGATGAATCCATTCATCGGTTGTCAAACATTTTAATGCAGTCTTCTCCCGAAGCAATGAAGGAAATGAAAAAAATATTCTGGCAGGGAACCGAACACTGGGATCAGCTTTTAAAAGAAAGGGCAGCCATCAGTGGCAGATTGGTATTGAGCAGTTTTACGAAAGAAGCGATAGCAAAATTTAAAGCAAAGGCGTAAGTTGAAAGGGTTGATAAAGTTAATTGAGCTGTTCACTCTTTATCAACTTTATCAACCCTGTTAACTTTCAACTATAAATCTGCATACTCATACAGCGGATCAATTGAAGTTCCCGGTGTCATTTCCATTACAGGTTTAATGATGCCGTCTTTCAGACCGTACACCCATCCGTGCAGATGCGGGGCATGATTATTTTTCCAGGCGCGCTGTACAATGGAAGTTTGTGCAAGGTGCATTACCTGTTCTTTTACGTTGAGCTCTGTAAGTCTGTCGGTGCGTTTGTCTTCATCTCTGATCGCATCCAGTTCATCTTTATAAACGTGGTATACATCTTTTATATTCCTGAGCCACATGTTAAGTACCGATTTAAAATCCTGGTTACTCATGGCCGCTTTTATGCCGCCGCATCCATAATGGCCGCACACGATCACATGTTTGACGTTTAAATGGTTTATGGCATAGTCCAACACACTCAACAGATTTACATCGGTATGTACCACCATATTGGCAATGTTGCGGTGTACAAATATTTCTCCGGGTTGAGTTCCGGTAATTTTATCTGCGGGAACACGGCTGTCACTGCAGCCGATCCATAAGAATTCGGGCTTTTGCAGGGCGGATAAGCGTTCGAAGAAATGCGGATCTTCTTCATGCATTTCCTGCGCCCATGCTTTATTTTCCAATAATAATTTTTCGTATGCGTTCATGATTGTATTACTTGTTTAATGGTTGGTTGAATAATAAATGTACAGCTTTATACTGGCTGGCTTTTATTTCTACGCGGATGTTTTTCAAATGAGCATGCGTCATAAAATTGTTTACTTCTTCTATAACATCTTTGTCGATAAAATCAGCCCGGGTTGCATCGATCAATACAAATGCGCCCCATGGAACAGCTTCAAGTTTGCTTTTAATGACCGGTTTGTTTAAAAACGAAACGTCTTTACGAAGCCTGAATAAAAATTTGTTATCATCATGCACCACCAAAACGGAAGACCTGAAATTACTGCGGATCATATAAAATAATCCAACCCCAATTCCCACAAGAATTCCTTTTAACAGATCCGTCATCAATATCGCAGCGATGGTAACAACAAACGGTACAAACTGATCCCAGCCACGCTGATAAAATTCTTTGAATAAAGAAACTTTTGCCAGTTTGTATCCTGTAAAAATAAGAATCGCCGCCAACGCTGCCAATGGTATTTTATTCAGTATTAACGGAATGAACATGACGCACAATAATAAAAACAATCCATGCAGTACTGCCGACAGTTTTGTTTTGGCTCCTGCGGTTACATTGGCTGAACTTCTTACCACCACTGAAGTAAGCGGTAATCCGCCGATCAATCCGGAAACAATATTTCCAATGCCCTGTGCTTTTAATTCAAGATTGGGTGGCGTAACTCTTTTCAACGGATCCAGTTTATCTACTGCTTCAATACCCAGTAAGGTTTCCAGGCTCGCAACAATTGCCAAAGTAAAACCTGTTATCCACACATCAGGATTGTTCAGGTATTGCAGTTTGGGGAATGTAAAAAAAGAAATGAATTCGTTCGCCCCTGCAGCAACCGGCAACGTCACCAAATGTTTAGTTTCTAATGCATAAGTTGGTTGATATGCTTTAAAACATTCATTAATGATTGTTCCGGCAAGCACAACCAGCAACGGTCCGGGAATCATCTGAAAGAGTTTTTTTGTCTTAAAAAATTTCTGTTCCCAAACGATCAGAATCAACAATGATACAGCGCCGATCAGAACTGCCGAAGGCGTAATGAAATTCAGTGCATGGGTTATTCCTGAGAATGTATTTTCTTTATTGCCTTGCTCAAATGTTTCATCCCCACCAAAATCGGCATCGTAACCAATAAGGTGCGGCATTTGTTTTAAAATAAGAATAAGGCCAATAGCGGCCAGCATTCCTTTGATCACAGCATTGGGAATATAATCACCGATGATACCGGCTTTGATAAAACCAAATATCAATTGAATGATTCCTGCAATTACAACGGCAAGTAAAAATGCTTCAAAGACCTGTAATTTTAAAATGGCGGTTGCAACAATTACTGTAAGTCCCGCTGCAGGCCCTGTTACGCTCAATTGAGATCCGCTGATAATACCTACTATAATTCCTCCAACAATACCGGCAATAATTCCTGAAAATAAGGGCGCGCCTGAACCCAGTGCAATACCAAGGCAAAGTGGCAACGCCACCAGCAGAACAACAATCGATGCTGAAAGATCGGCTGTTATATTTTTAAAATATTTTTTCATGTTTGATTGATTAATGCGCATCACAATATTTACCGCTTTCAGTTACATAGTAATGGAAATGCATTCACCGGATGAATGGCGGTCAGTTGTGTTGCAAAAAAAGAATGATGATAAGATTTTTTACCGCTAAGACACTAAGTGTATATAATTTCTGCGCTTCGCGATCTGGCGGTGGAAGCTTATGCCTGATTGGGTGGAGGAGTAATAATTTCTATTGTATGAAATGCGGGAAGAATATCGTTATAATGAAAGAACGCTTCTTTATCGGGATTTTCAAATTGTGCAAATGATAAATCCATTTCGTGCATCAATTTATCTTCATCCAGGATGCGTGTATTTTTGGTAGCTCCTTTATTCAGGTCAACCAGTTCTTCTGTCATTTGATTGTCGATGAAAAAATATTTGATCACCTGCCGTACAGGAAGTAACTGGAGCACGAGCACCAGTATAAGAAATAAACTTGCTATTTTTTTGAATAATTTCATCCGGCGCGAAGGTAAGAAAGAAAGTTTGGGGAGCACCTAAAAGAACGGAATGAAAGATGCTTTCAATATCAAAATAACCGTTAAAATATAAAATTTAAAAAAGCTGTTGGTTGTTTTCAGTGTTTTCTGCTTCATCTGCAACAGTTTCGGGTTCGGGTTTTATGATTGCAGCATTTTCTAGTTTTGATTTTACCCAATGTTCAAGTCTATGATGCAACGGAACCAGAAAAAAAGCAACAATCACAAGTATGAACAGCATAAATACAGGTGAATGATTGGTAAGTGGCTCTAAAACCGAATGCAGCAACAACGCTATAAATTCGAACATAATCACCAGGCTGATCAATCCTATATAAGTAATTACTTTCTGATGCTTTATTCTTCTTCTGAAAAAAAGATAAACGCAGAACAATGTTGGTATAACAATTCCAATACCGACCATCTGACGTTTTTCATTTCTTTTTTCAACAGCGTCAGCTTCTTCTTTTTCTTTATCTATCTGTCTGATTTTTTCTTCAAATTCAACCTCTTTCTGCGCACGCAATTGTTCCTGACTGAACAGGCTGTCTTTTTCAGACATCATTTGATCTTTATAAAAAAAAGCGCTGTCGGAATTATGTATCGCTACAAAATATTCCGAAAAAAATTCATCCGCATTGTAGATTTCTTTACTGATATTGGCCTGCTTTGCTGCCTGCAATGAAAGTGTTGCATAATACAAAGCGGAATCCTTTTTTATTAATTTCTTATACACTTTTGCCAAACCCAGTGACGATTCGCAGACACCTTCGTTAAAGTTATTCTTGCTAAAGAAACTGAGACTTTGCCAATAATATGAAAGGGCTTTTTGCAACTCATTTTTTTGTGTGTAAATATCTCCGAGATTATTTATACTTATATACTTGTTAGCAATATCGTTTTGGTTTTCTGCAACTTGTTTTCCCGACTGTGTAAAGATTAAGGCGGAATCAGGCTTATTCAACCTTAGATACAAATCGCCCAGGTTAATCAGTGATAACATTAAACGACTGGAATCTTTTGCTTTTTCCAAACCAATCTTTCCCTTCAGGTAATAATCAAGCGCATTTTTATAATCCCGCAGCCCAGTATAAACCACCCCTATATTGCAGTATACAACAGCTAAATTTCTAAGCGGGCCTTCCTTTTCAAAAATTTTTACTGATTCGAAATAATTTTCAAGTGCTTTGGGATAATTTCCCTGTTGGTCAAATACATTTCCTAAGCTGGTGAACGCAGCTGCTTCACCGCCGGTAAACTTAATTTTTCTGGCAATCTGCAGCGCCTTCGTTGCTGTGATATAAGATGAATCCTGTTTGTAAAACAAATATTCTGACGCCAAAGCATCATATGCGTAAACGAGATTACTATCTTCTTTTCCGGAAGCAATTTTTTTTGTTAAGCTGTCTATTTTATTTGTCTAGGCCTTGCTGATGAGGGCATAAAAAAATATCAGTGCAAATAGTACGAGAGCCTTTTTCATTTTATCAGGGTTAAAGAAATGACCAGCACCGGCAATAGCAACAGCAGTAAATATAGGCTGATCTATTTTGAATTGTTTTAATTTAAAATCCCTTAAATATTCAACCCTCCACACGCACTGATGGTTTGCCCGGTAACATAACTGCTGAGATCACTCGCCAGAAATAAAGTCACATTGGCAATATCTTCAGCACTTGCAAATCTTCCCAAAGGAATACCCGCTTTATATTTTTCGCCTGCTTCTCCTTCTTTTAAGTAACTGGTCATATCTGTTTCTACAAACCCAGGTGCGATTGCATTGCAACGGATATTGCGGCTGCCGAGTTCTTTGGCCACACTTTTTGTGAAACCGATCACACCGGCTTTGGAAGCAGCATAACTGCTTTGTCCTGCATTGCCCATTTCACCAATGATGCTGCTCATGTTGATGATGCTGCCGCTTCTTGCTTTCATCATTGGCCTGATGACCTGCTTGGTCATATAAAAAACACTATTGAGGTTTATGCTGATCACTTCATTCCATTGTTCGGGTGTCATGCGCAGCAACAAATTATCTTTTGAAATGCCTGCGTTGTTTACACAGATATCAACAGTTCCAAATTCTTTGAGTACATCATTTACAAATATTTCACAGGCAGCAAAGTCACCGGCATTGCTTTTATAAGCTTTTGCTTTTACACCAAGTGATTTTAGTTTCTCTTCGAGTGCTGCTGCTTTTTCTGCGCTGCTGTCGCTGATATAGCTGAAAGCAACATTAGCTCCATGTTCTGCAAACTTAATAGCAATGCCTTCGCCAATACCACGTGCTGCGCCGGTGACGATTGCTGTTTTTCCTTCCAGTAATTTCATGATTAATATATTTGATTAATAGTGATAGCAAATAAAATAAATTTATAGATAAGAATTATCACAAAGGGATGTATTACGCAGAACAGCATTGCAAAAATAACAGATTGCCATTTTTTAAGATTATAAAATCTGCGGGCTGCAATTCCTATGTATATGCCCATCCCCGAAAACATGATCAGGCCGGTTACATCGTCTGATATGTCAAAATAACTGTTACTTATTAAATGGTACAATTCCTCACAGCCAAATAAAAGGATCGGAAAGATCATAAATCCCCATAAAAGATAAATGCAATTGATCTCTGCAGAAAAAACCACCTGATCGAAAAAGTATTTTCTTTTTTTGAATGTTAACAACCAAAACCAGAGCGCGTTCAATGGAATTATGATGATCAGTAAAAATTTAGAAATTTTTTCTGCCTTATGATGGAAGGTCTCGGCGATCTGCGCGCCTGTTAAACCTGAATGTTTTAAAAGATAAATGATCTTATTGGTAGCATAATGTCCATAGAGTTTGTTTTCTGCGTAATAATGCATTTGCATGTTCAGTCCCTGGAACAAGGGGAATATCAGGTATATTACTACCAGCAGCAGGAAAAGCGAAAGCGGTTTAAAATATTTTCTCCTGATGCCATTACAATAATCTACAGAAACAAGACCGGGCTTTTTAAAAAAAGTTTTCAGCGTTGTGATCAGTGTTCCTTCAAAATGAAAAAGAAAATGAAAGGATTCTTCTGCAAGGTGACGCAGGGATCTGTCTTTTACGCTGTACAATTTTTCACCACAGTTATTGCAGTACCTGCCGCTATAAAGATGGCCACAGTTTTTACAGATATTCATTTCACTCATCGGGATGCTGCCGTTTTAATTGTAAAATTTCTTCCAGCATTTTCCTGTCATTACTTAACCTCGGCACTTTATGCTGGCCGCCTAATTTTCCTTTGCTGCGCAACCATTCAGTAAAAGTTCCGCGGGGCATGCTGTGAACAATGGGCATACGCAATGCAATATTCTTGTGGCGCTTGGCTTCATAATCACTGTTGATGCTTTTCAATGCAGCATCCAGTTCCATAATAAAGTTATTCATATCAACCGGAGTTTCATCAAATTCTATCAGCCATTCATGTGCACCATTGCTGTTGTCGGTAAAATATACCGGCGCTGCAGTGTAATCAATAACGACCGTTTTTGTTTTTTCACTTGCCATCGCGATCGCCTTGTCTGAATTGTCAACGATCACTTCTTCGCCAAATGCATTCATGTAATGTTTGATCCTGCCACTTACTTTTATTTTATAAGGATTAAGTGAAGTGAACTGAACTGTATCTCCAACAAGGTATCTCCATAAGCCACCCGTTGTTGAAATGATCAGTGCATAATTTTTATCTTTTGCAACATGATCCAGTCCCACGGTTTTTGCATCCGGTTTCCCATATTCTTCAACAGGCATGAACTCATAAAAAATACCATGCTCTGTAAACAGCAACATACCTTCCTCTTCGGGTTTTTCCTGCGCAGCAAAAAATCCTTCACTGGCATTGTATATTTCAAGATAATTAATATCGCTGCCGATTATTTTTTTTACCTGTTCTTTATAAGGCGCAAAAGAAACGCCGCCATGAATGTATAATTCAAGGTGTGGCCAAACCTCTTTAATGTTTTTTTTATTTTTAATTTCAAGGATGCGTTTCAGTAAAACGATCGTCCAGGTTGGTACACCGGCAATTGAGGTCACATTTTCTTCCGCGGTGATCTGTGCAAGTTTTTCAATTTTATTTTCCCATTCATCTAGCAGGGCGATGCTCAGTTCCGGAGTGCGGAGCCAGTGTCCCCAGAAAGGAGAGTTCTGTAAAAGAACTGCACTCAGATCACCATACTGTATCTCTTCATTTACTTTACTTACTTCATGGCTGCCGCCAACTACCAGACCTTTGCCCGTTAGTAAATCACTCGAAGGAAAGTTATTATAATAATTGGTCAGTATATCCTTTGATGCTTTATAATGATTTTCTTTCAGACTTTCTTCACTTACAGGAATGAATTTGCTTTTATCATTGGTAGTGCCCGATGATTTTGCAAACCACGTCACGGGCGTATTCCATAAAATATTTCTTTCGCCATTCATCATCCGTTCGATGTAAGGTTTGATGTCATCATATTCATGAATGGGAATAAACTGTTTGAACTGTTTTAATGAAAACAGTCTGGAGAAATTATATTTTTTACCGAACTCGGTGTATTGTGCAGAAGTAACGAGGTGCTGCAATACTTCACGCTGGGCGGCTACCGGATGGTTGCTCCAGTTGCGGATGCGCCAGAAACGCATACGGGCAAGTTTGGATATAAAGGGAGAAAGCAGCTTCATTAATTACAGCAAAATAAACAAATGAATGTGAATGTCAAAGGAAAGAATTATCCGGCCTCTACATTCAGACCTATTGTTCTGCTTTAAGATAGAAAAGCAGGCTGCTCAGATCTGCTTTCAGGTTATCGATGCTTCCGTCAAAAACAAGCAGGGCTTTCACTTTCTCTCTTACTTCCGGAAAATTATTTTTAATCGCGTAGTTCTCCAGGAAATGAAAGTTTTCTGTAAAATCATTGGCAAACATTTTATACGATTCATATTCTGTAATTGGTTTGGGGCCACTTCTTGAATACGATATCCGGCTTTCGGCTTTTTCTTCTGCCTCTATCTGTTCAATGTTTGCGATCTGTCCTTCTATAAGCCGGATAATATTTTTCAACGACGGATCATTGGATGCATTCATCGCTTCTTCATGTAAATAATCTTTCCTTTTCAGTTCAAAGTTTTTACCAAGATAAAGTCTTCTTACCTGTTCATCTCCTGCCAGTTCTTCCGCCGTACCATGTTTGAATATTTTTCCATCAATGAGTAAGTAAGCGCGGTCACAGATAGAAAGTGTTTCATTTACATTGTGATCGGTAATAAGGATACCGATATTTTTAAATTTCAGTTTTGCTACAATGGACTGAATATCTTCCACCGCAATAGGATCCACGCCGGCAAATGGTTCATCCAGCAATACGAACTTTGGATCAACAGCCAACGCTCTTGCTATTTCAGTTCTTCTTCTTTCCCCGCCACTTAATGTATCGCCGTTATTTTTACGGACATGCTGCAACCGGAATTCATTGAGCAATGATTCCATTTTTGCCTTCTGTTCTTTTTTACTGAGCTTTGTCATTTCCAGCACGGCAAGAATATTATCTTCCACGCTGAGCTTACGGAATACACTGGCTTCCTGCGGCAGATAACCAATGCCCATCTTCGCCCTTTTATACATCGGCAGTTTGGTAATATTGATATCATTCAGAAAAACTTCACCTTCATCGGGTTTGATCAGGCCTACCACCTGGTAGAAAGAAGTGGTTTTTCCTGCGCCGTTGGGGCCCAATAAACCTACGATCTCACCCTGCTTTACATTAAACGAAACCTTATTCACCACCGTACGGCTGCCATATCTTTTTACGAGGTCATTGGTTTGTATCGTTAAACTCACTTTGTGTATTTGGGCAAAAATAAATGATAACATTGGATTTTATCCCTGTTCACTTTGCAATTTAACAGCGCATAATGCGTTAAGTGCTTTTGATAATCTATACCAGCTTACGTAAGTTTGCACAATTAATTTAGAAAATGAAAGTAATCGATCACATTAATGAAGCGAAAGAGACGCTGGTTTCTTTTGAAATTTTACCTCCGCTGAAAGGAAAGGGTATTCAATCTCTTTATAAACATCTTGATCCGCTGATGGAATTCAAGCCATCCTTCATCAACGTTACCTATCACCGCAGTGAACACGTTTTCAAGAAAAAAGCTGATGGCACTTTTGAAAAAGTAGTTATCCGCAAAAGGCCGGGTACTGAGAGTATTTGCGCAGCGATCATGAATAAATATAACGTTGATACGGTTCCCCATTTAATATGCGGGGGTTTTGGTATCAATGAAACTGAAGATGCACTGATCAATCTTCATTACCTGGGCATTGACAATGTATTGGTGCTGCGTGGCGATGCTGCAAAAAATGAAAGTAATTTTGAACCGGAACCGGGGGGCCATAAATATGCTTCTGATTTATTAAAACAGGTTGCTAATCTGAATGCAGGCATTTATATAGAAGAAGAGCTGAAGAATACCAGCAGTACAAAATTCTGTATCGGCGTTGCGGGTTATCCTGAAAAACATTTTGAAGCGCCGAACATGGATTCAGACCTTAAATTTTTAAAAGCAAAGGTGGATGCCGGTGCAGACTATATTGTTACCCAGATGTTCTTCGACAATGAAAAATATTATTCATTTGTAAAAGCCTGCAGGGAAATTGGTATCACAGTTCCTATCATTCCGGGATTGAAGTCTATTTATAATAAAAAACAATTGACCATTCTTCCGAAAATTTTTCATATTGATCTTCCACCGGATCTTGCCAATGCTGTGATCAAATGTAAAAATGATGAGGAAGTTGAGAAAGTGGGCGAAGAATGGTTACTGCATCAAAGTAAAGAATTAAAAAAATTCGGCGTACCGGTTCTTCACTATTATACACTAGGCAAGCCTCATATGGTGGCAAATGTAGTGAAGGAGGTTTTTTAAAATAAGAAATTATAATAAGAAAAAGGAATAAGGAAGTTGATGAGTATAATACTTTTCAAACTTTCTTATTCCTTTTTTTATGTTTCTTATTCCTTATTTACCCAATGGAATTCCTACTGAAAAGCTCCAGGTGCGGAATTTATTTTTGTCGTTGGCCGAGTTGTTACTTTCTGTAGAATTGATTTTAGCCAACCCGATTCCGTAATTTACTTTTAGTATCAGGTGACTGAGTTCAAATCCACCACCAACGTTTACACCATAATCAAAACGTTTAAGTTTGTTATAAGCTGCATCATCCTGCTCAGATGTAAAAGGGTCATCATTACTGAATTTAATGTCGCTGCTGGAAGAAGATGTAAGCGGACCAAATTTAGATTCAGCTTTAGATTTACCGGTAACACCTATTGCCACATAAGGACCCGCATCTACAAATAATCCTGTTCCCTTAGCCAACGGAAATTTTACCACAAGGTTCAACGGCACTTCAACATATATCGGGTTGAACTTTGTTTTAATGTAATCACTGCCGTTGTTGAAAAAGGTTTCTGCCTTGGATCCTTTGCCGGTAAGTAATACACCGGCTTCCAGGTCTACAACATGTGACAGTCCGAAGCGACTCATTAATCCAACATTAAAAGTGGGGAGCATATTATTATCTTCTGTATTGCCGTTATTGTCTTTGGTAATATTGGCAAGATTTAAACCGCCCTGCAAATAGGCTTGTGCGTGAACGTTTGATGCAGCAAATAATAACATGCATCCGAAAAAAACTTTTTTCATACTTAATTTTTTTTGTGAATAAACCCCGGAACTTTTTTTCTTATGTTTCAGAACCAGGTAATTGGTTGTTGCTATAAAAACAAAAAGCCTGCCAACAGAATTGCGGCAGGCTTTGTAATGTTTTTGTCATTTCTATTTAAACAATGACTCCAGCACCGTTTCATTTACCTTGACAGGATACTTTTTCTTTAGTTCAGCTATCCATTTATCTTCAATCGCAACCTGGTAATCATTTATCACCAATCCTTTTGCTTCTTCAAAACTGCGCTGCTGATTGGCCGGATATAATTTCAACACCTTAATAAAGGTTGCACTTCCATCTGTATTATTAATAAGTGGGGAAGATATTAACCCTTCGGTAATTTTTACCCCGGCTGAAACCGGTATCTGGCTTACTTCGTAGCGGCCACTATCTACCTGTAATTTACCGTAGCTGCTGTCTGCGATCTGCTTCCAGTTCCTTCCGGCCTTTAATTGTGTGGCAGCCTCTTCTGCTGTTTTTGCATTATTGGAACTGAATATAATTGCATTTGCACTTTCCGGCCAAAGGTATTTGCCTTTATTGCTGTTGTATTGTTTTAAAAGCCCGATACTGTCTGCAGCGGCTGTGCTCCAGACATTTCTTTCCATGATTTCGAACAACATATTGCCTTCACGGAATTCCTGCATCTGGTAATTAAATTCGGGATTAAATTCTTCCAGTCTTTTTTTATAATATTCAAGTGCCGTTATTTCAACATATTTATCCAGCAGTTCTTTTCCGTTTTCATTTTTATAAAGCTCGGATGATTTATAATCTTTTACAAAGTTCAGCCAGTCAGATGCTGTTACATTATAATTGCCAAATGAAAAAATTACTTTGCCGCTCACCGGGATTTTTTTTATCATCGCCTGAGTAGTACTGCTGTTCATGCTATCGGCATAACGGAAAAGTTCTGCGTCTTTAACTGTGGTTGTTTTTTTAAACCCAAGTTGACGGGTCACATCTTTTACAAATTTTTCCCGCGCTGTATTTGCTCTTTCATTCTGCATCACTTTTTGTTTCAGCTCATACATATAGCCCGGATCATTTTTATCTGCGGGCGTTACTGTTACAGCAACCCTTTTAATAATATGGTATCCGAAAGCTGAAGTAAAAGGTTTTGATATTTCTCCGTCTTTTTTTAATTTAAATACCTCCGATTCAAAAGCCAGGTCATACTTGCCTGTGGTAAATTCCGGCATTTCACCTCCGGTGAGATAAGTGAGTTTGTCTTCACTGTGTTTTTTTGCCATCTCCGAAAAATCAGCACCCTTCATCAATTCGTTATAATATACATCAGCGGTTGATTTTACAGCTTTGATGGATTCATCATTTGCGGCGGGCGGAAAAGCAAGCAGTATCTGCGCTATCTTCCAACGGCCTGCACTTTTTCTTTCATCAATTACTTTAAAAATATGATACCCTGTTTTGGATCTGTAGGGTTTACTTACAGTGCCTGGTTTTAATCCGTAAACAATATTTTCATAATTGTAAGGAATAGAAAACGCAGTAATAAAACCAAGGTCATTGTTCTTTAACGGAATGTATTTAGTAGTGATGTCTTTTGAAATATCCGTATAATTGGTTTTACCGGCCTGCAATTGATTGTAAGTTTCGTTGATGGCTTTGAAGGCGAGTGTAGTATCATCGCTTCCCTTTACATCAAGGGCAATGAAAAAATGAAGCACATGCAGATCTTTCTGACTGCGGTCAAAAGCTTCATCCACTAAAAAGTTCAGCCCTTTTTCATCCGTCATATAACCATCCTGTATCTGATTGCGGAAAGAAATTACGTCAGACTTTAAAGCTTCCAGCGTATCGAGTTTCATTTCACGGGCTGCTTTTACCTTCAGTTTAAATTTGATGTAAAGATCAAGATATTCCCGGATGGCTTTTTCTTTATTGTCAGCAGGAATTTTATTTTTATTGTAGGCTCTTAAAAATTCATCTTTACCAACGGCGGTATTACCATAAGTAAAAAGCGTTTGAGAAAAAATTGATGTGGATACGGTTACAAAAAAAAGTAACAAATAAATTTTTTTCATCCTTATTTAGATTTTTAAATACTATCCTTTGGTTTTTATTTTAACCTGGATCAGTTCATCCAGTTGTTGCCAGGTAAGTTTTTTACCGATAATGCGTTTTTCTTTGTCCAGCAGGTAGATAGTCGGTGTGAGTGTAACATCATATAACTGCCGGTAGCTGGGCTTTTGCGCTGCATTATTAGCGGCATCCATTGCTGCGGTTTCATAAACGTTTGTCCAGTCGGCAAGATTGTGTTCCTGTATAAATTTTACCCACTCTCCTTTGATCTTATCATTCGTTTCTGTGTCGGGCGACAACACCGCATACACTTTCAGTTTATATTTTTTCCAGCTTGCATTGTAAATGGAATCGATCTGGGGTATCTGTTCTTTGCAGTGTCCGCAATTGGGATCCCAGAATACAACCAATGTATAATCTGCATTCACATCATATAACCTGGATGTCTTGCCGGCTGTATCCAGCATTTCGAGATCAGCTGCTTTTTCGCCAACAAGATTCGACATCAGCATATAAGCCCGGCGGTTGATGATCTTCATCTGGCCTTCGTTCAGCCAGTTGCTGATACCTTTGCTGTGATAATTTTCGAAAAGGTGTACAAACACTGCATCCTGTCCCATGTATTTCGGATTGATGTATTCATCCGTTAACCAGTTCAGCAAATACTTATACATCTCCGGGCAGCTGCGGGCAAGCAACAATTCATAGTCTGCTTCTTTAATAATACTGTCGGGCACCTGTGAAACTACTTCACGATAATATCTTTCCAGTTTGGGTAAAAAGAACGGTGTACGGATGATGCGTTCATCCATAAAACTGATCCCATCCCAATAATGCTTTTTATAAAAAGTATAATTGCTCAGCGAGTCCTGCCTTGTTACCGGTTTTGGATTAGGCACCATCGTTTCGTGCATGGCATTGAGCAAAGCAGCCATCATACTCTTCGGCTGTTTTTTAATCAGAATATCCCTGTAATCATTCAGTTCCTTATTAAATTTATTGTAATTGGCTTCGTGCAGTGCTGAATCTTTTGAACTGATACTTACATTATAAGCAGCGCGTTCGTCCTGCAACTGTTTTCCTTTTACAGCCACATATTGCTGGTATTGCACATACAGATTATTTTCTGTGCTGCCGGTAACAACCGATTTAGCAAGAAGGTTAGACGTGTCTGTTATTTTGATATTTATCTTTTGTTCCTTGTCTACAAAAAAATCAAGCGAAAGCCTTTTAGAAGGAAAAACAATTGCATAAATACCACCCGGCAATTTTTCTTTGCCTTTAAAAACCGCAGAGCCGTTATTACTGATCGCCGCAGAATCCTGCACGTTTAGATTTTTACCCATATGATAGGTCAGGTAAGCGATGCCACTTTTGTATTGAGGGGCCTGCAATGTTACCTGGTATCCCTGTGCGCAAAGCAACTGGCAGGCAAATAAAAAAACAATGAATGAATATCTTTTCATAAATTTTTTACGAAGTGCAAATGTATTGAAAATACTGGGTTTCAAGCGTTGTACACAAGGTTTTGTTTAAACAAAATTACATTTCATTAACAAGCTTATGCCACCTGTAAAACCTTAATTTTGCGGTAATGGCCAAACGAAAAAAAATTTCTCTTTATAATATTGAAGTAACGGATTATGCTGCAGAAGGCAAATCCATTGCAAGGCAGGATGGCAAAGTTATTTTTATAGAAAATGCTGTTCCCGGCGACGTGGTGGATGTGTTTCTGAAAAAAAATAAAAAAGATTGGGCCGAAGCATACGTTACCAGAATTCACCAGTATTCTGCATTGCGCATAGCCCCATTCTGCAAACACTTTGGTATCTGCGGCGGTTGCCAGTGGCAGATGCTGACCTACCGGCAACAACTTATTTACAAACAGCAGCAGGTTGGTCAGCAATTGAAAAGGATCGGCAAAATTGAATTGCCGGAAATTTTACCGATTGCCGGCGTTGACAATGACCGGCATTACCGCAATAAAATGGAATATACTTTTGGCAACAAACGTTTTATTCCCCGCGAAGAACTGGATGCCATGGAAGGAAAAGAAATTCCGGCAGATCATACAGGTGTTGCGGGTTTTCATGCAAAGGGCGTTTTTGATAAACTGGTGGATATAGAAGAATGTCATTTACAATCGGAGCCAACCAATGCTATCCGTTTATGGATTAAGGAATTTGCCCGGGCAAATGATTTTTCTTTTTATGATATTAAAGCACATACCGGTTTTTTAAGAAATATTCAATTGCGCATCTGCACTACCGGCGAGGTAATGCTGAATATTATCCTTGGTGAAGATGATGAAGAAAAGCGGATCGCCCTGCTGGAAAATCTTGCCAAACAGTTTCCGCAGATCACTACCATTCTTTACACGATCAATACAAAATGGAACGACAGCATTTATGATCTGCAGCCGCAGATTTATTCAGGTAATGGATATGTAACTGAAAAGCTGGAAGATTTCGAATTCAGAATAAGCCCGAAATCTTTTTTTCAAACCAACAGCAAACAGGCAGAAAGATTATACAGCATCACAAGAGATTTTGCAAATCTTACCGGTAATGAAATTGTATACGATCTGTATTGTGGCACCGGCAGTATTGGTATTTTTGTAAGTCCGCTTGCAAAAAAAGTAATCGGAGTTGAGGTAATAGAAGATGCGGTTGCCGATGCTAAAGAGAATGCAGCGCTGAATAAAATTCAGAATGCGGATTTTTTTGCTGGAGATGTGATTAAGATCTGTGATGATGCTTTTTTCCGCGAACACGGAAAACCGGATGTGATCATTACCGATCCGCCCCGCATAGGGATGCATGAGAAACTGGTGATCAAATTACTGGAGATCGCTGCTCCCGCAATTGTATATGTAAGCTGCAATGTGGCCACACAGGCAAGAGATATCGGCCTCCTCAGTGAAAAATACAGCGTTGAAAAAATTCAGCCGGTGGATATGTTCCCGCATACGCATCATATAGAATGCGTGGTATT
>JBDUCW010000081.1:0-19310 GCA_040003235.1 Ferruginibacter sp.
AAAAAGCCTCCGGGAGATCCCTAAATTGACTCAGCCTTTGAGCTTATGTACCCGTTGACTGATACTACCCAAAGGCTGATAAATTGACAAGCAATCTGATGCAAATATATTGATGATTGAATCGCATCACCAAACAAATGAAAGGTTTTTACAAAAACTTTTTGTTTTGATTTTCATCATTTTTATTGCATCCAAATACCTTACTTTCGTTATCCAAAATATCATCACAATAAAAAATAATTATATGCAGGTCTGGAAAGATTACCAGGAAAAAAACAAGGACCGTTTTTTAAATGAATTGCTGGACCTGTTGCGCATTCCAAGCATCAGTGCCAAAAGCGAACATAAAGACGATATGCTTAAATGTGCAGATGCAGTAAAGCAACGCCTGCTGGAAGCCGGTGCAGATAAAGTAGAGATTTATCCAACAGAAGGGCACCCGGTTGTGTATGGGGAGAAAATTACTGATCCATCCAAACCAACAGTATTGGTGTATGGTCATTATGATGTGCAGCCTGCAGATCCTTTGGATTTATGGAAAAGCGGACCCTTTGATCCGGTGATCAAAGACGGAAAAATTTATGCACGCGGAAGTTGTGATGATAAAGGCCAGTTTTATATGCATGTTAAAGCTTTGGAAACAATGGTGCAGACGAATACATTAAGTACCAACCTTAAATTCTGCATCGAAGGCGAAGAAGAAGTTGGCTCCCCAAATCTTGGAAAATTTGTTGCTGCCAATAAAGAACTTTTAAAAGCTGATGTGATATTGATCAGCGACACAGCTATGCTGAGCATGGAAAATCCCAGCATTGATATTGGTGTACGTGGCCTCAGTTATATTGAAGTGGAAGTTACAGGCCCCAATCGCGATCTTCACAGCGGTGTATATGGTGGCGCGGTTGCAAATCCAATTACGATTCTTGCAAAAATGATTGCATCAGCGCATGATGAAAATAATCATATTACCATACCCGGTTTTTATGACGATGTGGTAGAATCAACTTCCGGAGAAAGGGCCATGATGGCCAAAGCGCCTTTCAATGAAAAAGAATATGAAGAGGATCTCGGCGTAAAAGAATTGTGGGGAGAAAAAGGATATACAACAAATGAACGCACCGGTATCAGGCCAACACTCGAACTGAACGGCATCTGGGGAGGATACCAGGGTGAAGGTGCCAAGACTGTCTTGCCCTCCAAAGCAACAGCAAAAATATCTGCCAGGCTTGTTCCCAATCAAAGCAGTGCAAAGATCACTGAGATGCTGTTGGAGCATTTTAAAAAGATCGCGCCGGCCGGTGTTACAGTCAAAGCATTTGAACATCATGGTGGCGAACCTTATATGACACCTGTTGACAGCAAAGCCTATAAAGCAGCGGCAGCAGCCATTAAAGATACTTTCGGAAAAGATGCGATACCCGTACGCGGTGGCGGCAGTATTCCCATCTGCGCATTATTTGAAAAAGAGCTTGGTATTAAGATCGTGTTCATGGGCTTTGGTCTGGACAGTGATAATCTTCACAGCCCAAATGAGAAGTTTGATATTTATAATTTTTATAAAGGCATAGAAACCATTCCTTATTTTCATCAGCATTTTGCGTCGATGTAAAATATTTATTCAATAAAAAGTCCCGGTAAAATTTATCGGGACTTTTTTATTCGGCAACTGATAGCAGTCGTACATAAAATAAAAAAGCCTTTCCTTACGGAAAGGCATGAATTGAATTATTTAAAATTTACATGGTTGCTGTTGATTTTTTTGAGCAGCATGACTTGCCAGATTTGTTGCAGCATTTCTTTCCTTTGCTGGATTTTTTCTTTTTACCATTTTCTGCAAAAGACGCACCTGTAACCAGTAAACCGGCAATCGCCAATAAAAATACTTTTTTCATATGTCTATTTTTTATTTGATTAATGAAAGTAAAAATAAAGGAGTTTAACTGAAAGCTGTGCACAAAGTTTTTATAAATGATGAGTGGCGGGCGTTATTATAACGTTGCGATGACTGTCACGCCGCCTTTGACCGTTTCATTTAACTGAACATTCAGTTTGGTTCCTACGGGTAACAAAAGGTCTACCCTGCTGCCGAATTTAATGAAACCCATTTCGGCGGTTTGCTGTACAGTTTGTCCAACCTGCAGATAATTAACGATACGTTTTGCCAGGGCCCCCGCTATCTGTTTTACCAGTATTGTTTTATCGCCCTTTTTCAATACAACAGAATGCCTTTCATTTTCAGTTGATGATTTCGGATTCCAGGCAACCAGGTATTTTCCTTTGTGATATTGACTGTATACAACTTCACCGCTTATCGGGTTTCGATTTACATGTACATTGGCCGGGCTCATAAAAATACTTACCTGTAAACGCTTCTCTTTAAAATATTCTTCGTCGACAGTTTCTTCTATCACAACAACTTTACCATCCGCAGGCGCAACTACCAGCTGGTCACCAGTGGTTAATCTACGGTTGGGAATTCTGAAAAAAGATACAATGAATAAAAATAAAAAAAGGCTGACGAAAAAAAGCAGCCAGCAAAGTAAAGGAAGAGATTCTCTGTAAAAATTAAAAACAGCAACATCAACAGCGCCCAAAATAAGAAATATGATCGTGATCGTTTTATATCCTTCCCTGTGAATGGTCATGCATTAAGATTGAAGGGCAAATGTACTGAGATTTACTGCAAAGACACAAGGGGCTAACCGTAAAAAGATATTCTTTAAAAAATAGCCGGGAAGCTATCATCGGATAATAGTAACAGCTAAGACATAATAAAAGAAAAAATTTTGCGGCTCTTCGTCTTCACGATGAAACTATTTATGTATCCAGCGTTCCGGATTATCTTCTCCTTTTTCGCTGCTCATCAACAGATCAATGGAGCCAACACCATCATCATTGGCACCTGCTTTTCCCAATACCTGGCCTGTGCTAACAGCCTGGCCTGGTTGTACTGCAACCGAACTTAAATTACTGTAAGAACTGAAATATCTTCCATGTTGCAGGATCACTACCTGCATATTATCTACATAAACCACTTTGGATACAGTGCCTGCAAAAACGGCTTTTACAGGAGTACCGATATCCGTGCCGATTGTTACGCCGGGATTAACAAGTCTTCCGCCATCCGGCAGATCGTTAATCCCATAATGCATCATGATATAACCTTTATCTACCGGCCATGGCAAGCCGCCTTTGTTACTTTCAAACTTTGCAGCCAGCGCACGGTTTTCATTGTTAATGAGTTCGCTTTCCTGTTTCACCGGAGCTTTCTTAATCAACTTCTCGGGTTTCGTAACAGGGTTCGTTGTGGTACTGGTAACCGGTGTTGTTTTAGCAAGATTTTTTACTCTTTCTTTTTCAATTCTTTCCGCTTCTGCAATGGCGGCTTTCCTCGCTTCATCCTGCGCTTTTTTAATTACTGCGTTAATGGCAAGCTTTACTTTATTATCCTGTTTTTTCTTTGCGGCTAAAAAGCTCGACAATTGTTTATTCTGAGCTTTGAGTTTATCTACAATTTCTTTTTTTTGTTCCTGTTGTTTCTCCAGCTCTGACATCTCTTTGCTTTGGCCATCGAGTACAACTTTTTTCTTTTGTTTGTTGACACTCATATCTGCGATCCGCTGCTGAAGTAATTCCTGGGTGCGCAAAATATTTTCTCCCTGCATCTGCCGGTAATTGCGGTAACTTTTTAAATAAGAAACTCTTTTGATCGCATCATTAAAACTCTGTGCACTAAAAATAAAACTCAGGAAATCATAATTGCTTCTATTCTTATAAGCATAGACCATGCTCTTGGCATATTCCTGTTTTAAAGTATCGAGCAGCAGGTTCATCTTATTTATTTCACGCTGGCTTTTATAAATATCATTGTTGAGCCCGTTCAGGTCGCGGTTTATATTATCTATAACTCTTCCCTGATAATCGATCTGTCTATTTTTCAGCGCCAGATCACTGAGGCCGACTTTAGTCTTGGATTTGTTTTCATCCAGCATCCGCTGAGTCTGTTCTATCTCTTCTTTTAATTGCTTACGCTGACGTTCAAGCTCCTCGCGGGTTTGAGCCTGAGCACTCATCAACAGGAATAAAAAACTTAAAGCCGTTAAAAAGAATTTACGCATACAGATCGATTATGAATTTTCAAAAATACAACTATAAAATTAGTTTTCGCGCTGTTAAAAAACTAACATACTGTGTATAATTTGAAACGGTTAAGTGCGTTTATAATTTTTGGGAATAACAAAAGACACCGTCAATTCTTTGTTAAAGTCATACTGCTTATAATTAAGTCGTATGTCGAGTCTGTTTTTTTCTGATACCGTTATCTCCCGGTAGGTTGAAAAACTAAAACCTTTTTTATTATCAAATTCATCATAGGTAATATCTGCTGTTCTGTTATGCGCTACGTCTACGTCGTCCAGTTTGCTATGCAACAGAACATTATTATCCGCAGAAAGCGTGAGTAAATTTTTAAAATATTTTCCTACAGTAGACAACAGTACCTGATTGTTGTCTGTTTTCCTGTAAGAAATAACAGTACCGTCCATGAAAACAGGATTACCTACAAAAAGATCCTGCAGGGTTTTAAGATCAAAAGGTATGTCGGTAAGATCCTGAAGATAATCGATGGAACGCAACTGTACTTCCTTCTGCAATTTATTTACAACTATAACGCTGTCTTTAGTGATCATTATTTTTAAGGCTTCAACATCCAGAAATACAGAGCGGATATCTATCCAGATAAGGCTGTCTTTAAAGATTCTCACATAAGCATTTACGTCTGGTTGTTTGCCTTTACTGTCTTCGTAGTCTACTTTTATTTTTGCTGAAAAAGTTTGAAAATCGATATGATGTTTACGGATATCATCCATCGTTTTTTTAATACCCAATATCGAATCGGCTGCATTTCTATTGGTTACAATAGCGATATTGACGGTAGAGTCTTTTGTAGCGATTGCACGGCTTATTTTCTTGGTACTGCGGCAACCGAATACTGATGCTGCCCCGATCATAACAAAACTGAGATAAAAAAAATACTTCATACTGTCTGTTTATATCATTTAATTTTTGCCTGTATGCCCAAATCCACCTTCGCCTCTTGCTGTTTCTTTCAATTCGCGTACCTGAATTAAACCAGCCTTTTCCACTTTACTGATCACCAGTTGTGATATTCTGTCTCCATGAGAAATAACCTGTATTTCATTGCTCAGATTTATCAGTATCACTTTTAATTCTCCACGGTAATCACTGTCGATCGTTCCGGGGGAATTAAGGCAAGTTAGTCCATGTTTAATTGCCAACCCGCTTCTTGGGCGCATCTGTGCTTCAAAACCCTCAGGTAATTCAATAAAAAGTCCTGTTGCTATCAGATTACGTTCGAGCGGCTTCAATGTTACCTGTTCTTTCAGGTTTGCTCTGATATCCATTCCTGCCGAACCCGGCGTAGCGTAAGCTGGAAGCGGATTATCTGACACATTTACAATATTAATTGTTACTTCCATGCTTCAAAGTTAAGGACGCAATAAGAACATAAAATAAGAACCAAAAAGTAGTGAAGTACTATATTTTTCGTTTCGTCATTGTTTATTGTTATTTCTTCTCTAAAAGAACTGTTGCATAAGCTACCAATCCTTCTTCTCTTCCAACAAAGCCCATTGTTTCTGTGGTGGTTGCTTTAATGGAAACATCTGTTGCCGGGATAGATAATATATCAGCAATTGTTTCCTGCATCTGCCGGACATAGGGTTTTATTTTAGGTGCCTGCAAACAAAGTGTAGTATCTATATTAACAATGGAATAACCGGCTGACAATATGAGTTGAAACGTATTTGCCAGCAATATTTTGCTGTCTATATTTTTATACGCAGCATCTGTATCCGGAAAATGTGTTCCGATATCTCCAAGGCTGCAGGCACCCAGCAGTGCATCACACAAGGCATGCAATAACACGTCAGCATCACTATGACCCAAAGCACCTTTATGATGAGGGATTTTTACGCCACCTATCCAGAGATCCCGGCCTTCTGTGAGTTGATGAAAGTCAATACCCGAACCTATTCTGTAACTCATTGAAATATTTTATAGTGCAAATATGCATTATTAAACCAATAATACAGCAACAAAAAAGCGCCCTGGGAACAAGGCGCTTTGTTGCATGAATATTTTAAGAAATTATTTTTCGAAAGTCAAGCTGAAACGTAATGTGTTTGATAATGGATTACGGTTTACCCCGCTGCCCTGTGGTAACAGGTAAGAGAAGTTCAAACCAACCATGTTATATTTCAAGCCCGCGCCCAAAGTGAAATATTTCCTGTTTCCTTTGGCTGGATTTTCGTAGAAATATCCTGCGCGGAAAGCGAATTGATTATTATAAACATATTCAGCACCAACAGAAGCCTGAACTTCTTTGATTTCTTCAGAGAAGCCATCAGGAGCATCACCGAATGAACTGAACCAGCTGCTTACAACACCTTTGGTACGATAGTTATTAATTCCAACTGTATCAGTAGATGCAGGAGGTGTAGGAACCATCAATTTATGCAGATCAAGTCCGAAAGTAAGTTTATTGCTTTCATCAACAACTTTAGTATAAGCGATACCGATTCCAAGATCAGCAGGGAGGAAATCTTTCTGAATAGCATTATCGCTGTAAGATATTTTACCGCCCAGGTTGCTCAATACAATACCCCAACTTAAACCTTCCCCGTTTTCTTTAGCTCCTTTGTGAAAGAAACTCAGATCAGCTGCCACTGTACTTCCTGTTTTAGTGGAAGCACCATTGGTTGTCTGACCACCGGTAAGATTAGAGTTAATATAACGTGCTGCCAATCCTAATGAAGATTTAGCTCCCAGTTTTCTTGAATAGCCCAGATCGAATGCAAATTCACGTGGTGAAAATTGATTCAGATCATTACCCAGGTTATCAGTAAACTGAATTTTGCCTAAACTGAAGTAACGGAAAGAGGCAGACAATGCTGACATTTCATCCAGTTTGTAATATCCGGATAAAGTTGCCAGGTATACATCATTCAAACCCAGGTCTTTTAACCATGGAGTATATGTAGCACCGATACCTGCTTTGTTTGTGCTGAATGGAGTTTTTGCAAGATTCCAGTAAATGGAGTTTGCATCTGCAGAAGTTGCAATACCGATATCTCCCATACCACCGCTGCGGGCATCTGGTGAAATACGTAAAAATGGAACAGCTGACGTTACCACATTAATCTTGTTTGTATTCTGTGCATTTACACTAATAGTCATAACTCCCAGTAAAGTCACTAAGGCAGTCAGTTTCAACGTTGCTTTTTTCATGCGTTTTGATTTGTCTTGGTTAGGTAGATGTACCTCAATAAGCGTTTATTGTTTTGGTTTTTATTTGGTTGTAAAAATAATGGTTTTCCTTAAATGGACAACTAAATTAGAAAATAATGTTAAAAAAAACTCCAAATCATCCTTTTTTTTACAAAGATAAATGATTTTGTTCCCAGGAAACTTGTTTACAGCTCCTGTTTACTAAATCATTTTACTTTTAAAATGGGTTTTGGAATAGTGCACAAACGTTATCGGCAGCCGTTTTATTGTGCCCATGTTCGTTTACGATACTTCAGACAGCGTAAATTATGAATATGTTGCTTTTCTGAAAAATAAAAAAGAGAATCTTGATTTTATTAAGAAAAAATAAACAGATTTGGTAATAAAAAATCCTGTCAATTCAACCTGATTGATATAAAACATTTATATTCGCGGCAGGTATAACTCCCATACAATAAATAAGAAAACCTTTCGTTAATCAATTTGCAAAACGAATGCACATGCAAAAACTATTTTCAGGTAAAAATTTCTTTCTTTTGGCTCTCGCAGCATTTTCTTTGGGCGCGTGTAAAAACGGCAGCATCTTCAAAAAGAAAAAAAGCAAGTCGGATGTTACCGGCTGGAATTATGATGACAAGAACATGGGAAATTTCCATGTGGCAAAATTAAAATATCCTAAAGCCGGACCAGGCCTTGTATTCGTTCAGGGTGGTACTTTTGCAATGGGTGCAAAGGATGAAGATGTAATGGGCGATTGGAACAATGTTCCCCGCCGTATTACTGTTCCTTCTTTTTTCATAGATGAAACTGAAGTTGCCAACGTTCACTACCGTGAATACCTTTACTGGCTGGGCAATGCAATCCCTGATACGAATGTGATCAGGAAAGCACTTCCTGATACACTGGTATGGAGAGAAGAACTGGCTTATAACGAGCCATATGTTGAATATTATTTCCGGTATCCTTCCTATAACTATTATCCTGTTGTAGGTGTGAGTTGGGAACAGGCGCACGATTTCTGTATCTGGAGAACAGACCGTGTGAATGAACTGAAACTGGTTGATAAAGGATATCTTAAAAAAGATGCTCCAAAAAGAGAAATGAGTGGTCAGGGCGCTGATGCAACTTTCAATACTGAAACATACCTGATGAATCCGGAAGCGATTCAGAATAAAAGCAAACCCAAGAAAAGCGATATAAAAGATGTCCGCGGTAAACCCCGGGCTACTGTTACAATGGAAGATGGTATCCTGAACATGGGTTACCGCCTGCCTACAGAAGCAGAATGGGAATATGCAGCGTATGGTATCCTTGCACAGAACCCTCAGCCACGCAAAAAAGAAGGCAAAAGTGGCGAAGAGCTGATCAGCAATCAACAGATTTATAGCTGGAGCAATAATCCCAACGGACTGCGTGATAACCGTCGTGGCAGCTGGCAGGGTAAGTTCCTGGCCAACTTCAAACGCGGTAGTGGTGATAACATGGGCGTTGCCGGTGGTTTGAATGACCGTGCTGCAATCACAGGTCCTGTTAAATCTTTTTATCCCAATGCATTTGGTTTGTATAATATGAGTGGTAACGTAAGTGAGTGGGTACAGGACGTTTACAGACCAATGACTTCTATTGATGCGGATGATTTCAACTATTTCCGTGGTAATAAATTTCAGAAATACTATAAAGATGCTTCCGGAAATTTCGAAAGAGACAGCTCTGGGTATCTGAAAAAAACCGATATTCCTGATTCAGAAGTAAAGAACCGCCGCAATTATCAACGCAATAATGTTATCAACTTCATGGATGGCGACAGTGCCAGTAACGCATTCTATGGTTATGGTCTTACTTCATTGATCAGCGATAATTCAAGAGTAGTAAAAGGTGGAAGCTGGAATGACAGGGCCTATTGGTTATCACCAGGCACACGCCGTTTCCTGGAACAGGATCAATCTGCCAGTACAGTTGGTTTCCGTTGTGCTCAAACTTATCTTGGAGCACCAGAAGGGCCCGGATTTAAAGACGGTAATACTTTCGGAAAAAGAAAACAGAACAGCCGCAAAAAGAAAAAATAAATATCTTTTGATATCATAACATAAACCTCCCGACTGCCGGGAGGTTTTTTTATTAATGAACGCTGGCTTATTTTTGGTACATGCAAACAGAAACACTTTATAAAATTTATCTTGAATTTCCTTCCATCCAGACAGATACAAGGAAGTTAAAAAAGGGAGATCTGTTTTTTGCATTAAAGGGTCCCAGTTTTAACGGCAATGATTTTACACAACAGGCACTTGATGCAGGCGCAGCCTATGTTATAGCAGATGAAGATACAGGCATCAATGATGCGAGGATCATCATAACAACCGATGCGCTGGCAGCACTTCAGCAGTTAGCAAAGCGGCATCGTCAATCATTCGGTATTCCTTTTATTGCGATCACGGGCAGCAATGGGAAAACCACCACCAAAGAATTGATTCATCAAGTACTTTCCTGTAGTTATAAAACTTATACCACTGAAGGAAATCTCAATAACCATATCGGTATTCCTTTAACGATCTTAAAAATAAAAGCTGATGCCGAAATAGCTGTAATAGAAATGGGTGCCAATCATCAAAAAGAAATTGAAGCCTATTGTGATTATACAATGCCCACCCACGGCATCATTACCAATTGTGGTAAAGCGCATCTCGAAGGTTTTGGCGGAATTGAAGGTGTTAGAAAAGGAAAAGGTGAACTCTTTGATTATATCCGCAAGACTAACGGAACCGTTTTTATTATGAACGATTACAACTATCTGAAGGAAATGAGCAATGGCATTACAAAGGTTGTTACTTATGGAACGCACGATGCGGGAATTACCGGTATCATAAAAAAAAGTACCGGATTCCTCGAAGTATCTATTACACACGGCGCATCCACGGGTAATATCAGCACACAACTGGTGGGCGAATATAACCTGCCGAATGTATTGGTTGCTGTAACGCTGGGTAAATATTTTAATGTTGCCGATGAAAAAATAAAATCAGCACTTGAAAATTATACAGCTTCCAACAGCCGCAGCCAACTGATCGTAAAAGGCGATAATAAAATCATACTCGATGCATACAATGCCAATCCCAGCAGCATGAAAGCCGCCATTGAAAATTTTGCAAAGATGGACGGCAACAATAAAATTTTAATGCTCGGCGGAATGATGGAACTGGGTAATGAAAGTCTTCACGAACACGAGGGTATTCTGTCCCTGATCAAAAATTATCAATGGAAAGATGTGATCCTGGTTGGCGGTGAGTACAATCAATTAAAACATCCTTATCATTATTTTAGTAATTCCCTGGAGGCAAAGGAATGGTTTTCAAAACAACATTTTACAGATACGCAGATTTTAATTAAAGGAAGCAGAAGCATGCAGATGGAAAAGGTACTGGATTGAATAACGTATTGCATGTTTACCTAAAACTCATAACATACAATGTTATAGCAGTTGCTCATTCTTTCGCGTAATACAATTATTTATTTAATCATCCGGATTGCAGATTATATATCATTGGATTTTTATCTGGCAAGCAGATTTTGGATTAGGTGGTCTGCAATCAGCCTGCAGTCGGGTTTAAGAAAATTTTCTGCTTTATCATTACTAAATGGTTTTGTCTGGATGTGATAAAGCAAAGTACCATTATTCAGATCATAAAAATTACAGTCCCAGCGCATCTTTCTCTTAGCCCATACGTCTGGCTCATACAGCCGAAATATTTTTGCCTTGTTGCCATATTGATCCTCGGCATAATAATGCTCCATCTCTACATCAACCAATCTGATGGTTATTAATGCATTTATATTACTGTCGCGCAAATTAAACAACTTGGCGCCGGTAATGAAATCACCGGTTAGGCTTTCGTATTTTTTTAAACTCCCCATTGTGATAAATTCCTTTTCCGAAAAATTTTTTATCAACATATCTTTCATTTTATCTGCTACTTCCCGGTCGTTTTCCTGCTGCAAAAGCATGATCATTATCCGGTCATATTTTTTCGGAACCGCCTGTTCATCTTTCCAGTATTTAGAAAGTTGCGGAGTACAACTTATTGAAAATAACAAGACGATGACCGCCGTGATTGTTCGAAACGCTTTTAATAAGATCATTTTTATATTTTTTGGGGATCTGATATTTTATTTGGCGAATTGATTTATCGGAAAACACTATCAGTTGTACAAACAAGCTTATCGTATCAACTGTTGTTTAACCATATCCGTGACAATTTTCTGCCCGTACTCATGCGCAAGTTTAGTTGTAGAAGAAGGATTAAATGATTTGGTTTGAACAGAATATAATAATTCTTTACTTTCTATATCAAACAGATTGCTTTCCCAAAACCAGGTAGTGCTTTCAGTATAATATCCCGGTTCGTATATACGGCTTTGCATTCTGGAATAATATCCCCAGAAGCGATTGGAATATATACCCGGAGAACTGTTCGTATTTGCATGAATATAAATAAGTTCCTTTTTTTTATCAAGCAATACGATTGTTAAGACAGCATCGATGTTTTTACTTTTTAGTTTTTTGATGGCATCTTCTTCCTTTATGCCATCAAAAGCCCCTGGTTCAAATTGATCGGAGCAGGTAACTGCTGTATATCCTCTCCGTTTAAGATCTCCTGCCAAATGGTTTTCCATCTGCCTGGCCATGTCTTTGTCTTTATGCCGCACCAATGCCATTACCATAATATTATTGTAGTGCCTGACCGCAACAGATGATTTCCGGGAATATGTAATCTTAGCACTGGAGCAGCTATTAAAAAAAATTAAAAACGATGCAACAAAAATTTTAAATGTTTTCATCTTTTGTATTTAAGATGAAATTAAATCAGGATTCAGATCACGGATATGACGGGTATCAGTAAGAAGCAGAATAGTTATCAGTATTTAATTACTATACATCTGCACACATTTGGGAAATGTGCGGGGCCGGGAAAGCAGAACGGCAATCAGCTTATAATAAGATTTCAAAAAACAATAATTGCGGTGGGCTAATTAAGCATTCTGTTTAATTTTTCCTCGTCCAGAATCACGATATTGCCCTCTTTTATTTCTATAATTTTCTCGGATTTAAAATCACTAAGTGTTCTGATCAGTGATTCGGTTGCAGTACCGGCAAGGTTTGCGAGATCTTCCCGTGAGATGTGCATCGAAAACTGCTCATCAGTTTTTGTATGAAACTTCTTTTTCAAAGAAATCAATGTGTCTGCAACTCTTTTACGTAGCGAATTATAAGCTAACCCCAACAACTGCTGTTCTTTCTCGCTTACGTTGCTTGCAAGCAGATGAATAAATTTTTTTGAAGCTTCAGGACTTTTTTCGATCAACTGATCAAAGTCGTCTTTTGCTATCAGGGTTATTTCACAGTCTTCCATTGCCTCAGCATTTTCTTTATATGCTGATTTTTCCAGAATGGCTGTATATCCAAAAAAATCCCCTTCACTGAAAATATTTGTTGTAAACTCTTTGCCCAGTTCATTAATCTTAAAAGTTTTAATTTTCCCTTTTTTTATGTGAAACAGGTACCTCGGATAACTTCCTTCTTTATATAAAAGTTGTTTTTTTAAATATTCATGACATTCATTTGCATTGGTAATGTTACTTAGATCATGACCTTTAAAATCCCGGATCATTTGCCTCATGCCATCAGCATCACCGGCATAATCCTTTTTAAGCAGTTCACTTTTCTTCAGTCGGCTTTCAATGGCCGTCAGTAATTCTATATCAGTAAAAGGTTTGGTTACGTAATCATCTGCGCCCATTTCCATTCCCTTTCTAAAATCTGCACGCTCTGCTTTTGCAGTTAAAAAAATAAACGGAATTCCTGTAAGCTGTGGGTTCCGGTTCAATAAATGTAATACGCCATAGCCGTCCAGCACCGGCATCATAATGTCGCAGACAATAATATCCGGCGGGTTGCTGATGGCCAATTCAACGCCTGCTTTACCATTCGCCGCTGAACTTACCTTATATCCGGCCAGCTCCAGAATTTCTGTAGTGTTTTCCCTGATATCATGATTGTCTTCAATTAATAATATATGCGCCATTGTTTAAGTTTTCAGATTTTCATTAAACGGAAGTGTAATAATAAATTCAGTGCCTTTTTCCAATTCGCTGTTAAAATGAATTTCACCATTCATCAACTCAACATATTTTGTAACAATGTGCAGCCCCAATCCCGTTCCCTGGATATTGGTTGCATTTGAAGCCCTGAAAAACATTTCGAATAAATGTTCCTGATCTTCCAGAGAGATACCAATACCACTGTCTTTAATTTTTAAAACAAATTCATATTCATTTACAAAAGTATAAACAAAAATTTTACTGCTTTCAGAAGAAAATTTAATGGCATTTGATAAAAGGTTAATGATAACATTCCGCAGCAATGAAACGTCTAATAAAACAGTTACTTCGCCTTTGTGAACATATTTTATCTGCTGACCTTTTTTTGTATGGGAGAACATTTCGTTGCAGATTTCCTGTATACACTCTGATACATCAAAGCTGTTGGAATGCGCTGTAATTTTCCCATCTTCAATCTTACCTATTGATAGAAATTCATCTAAAATATCTGTGAGATTATTTACTGATGATTTTATACGGTCGATATGCTTGTTTCTTTTTTCCTGCTCTGTTGTTTCCGTGTATTTGGCCAGTAATGACGCGGAAGACAGAATGGTACTGAGTGGCGTACGGAATTCATGTGAAGCCATTGAAACGAACCTGCTTTTCAATTCATTAAGTTCTTTTTCCTGGCTCAATGCTTTTGTGAGTTCTTCCTTCGAGGATTCCAGCTGCAACATTACCTGTTGAAGGGCCAGGGTTCTTGATTCAACCTTCTGCTCCAGTTCACTATTCAGTTTTTCGATCTCGGCATTGACCTTTTCCAATTCTTTTTGTTGAAAAAGCATTGCATCTTCAGTTTGTTTTCGCCTGGTAACATCAATCACAAAAGCGATCACAAAAAAATCTTCCTCATTGGTGTAATTGCTAAGACTTACTTCTACTGCAAATTCTGTCTGATCTTTTTTTAAGGCAAACAGGTTCATTCCGCTTCCCATATTTCTTGGGTGAGGATTTTCATTATAATTTTCACGATGCTGTACATGCCGCTCCCGGAGTCTTGCCGGAATTAATGCATCTATTTTTTTCCCGGTCAATTCATTTTCCTCATACCCAAACTGGAACGCAGCAAATTTATTGGCAAGAACAATATCGCCTTGTTTATCGGTCACTAAAATTCCAATGGTAGCAAAATTAAACAGTGCTTCAAATCTCTCTTTTTCACTGTTCAGTTCGGGATGATAAATACCGGCGATGTCAGGATTCTTGATTCTTATTAAAAGATAATGTCTGTCATCTCCGTAAAAAGGACTTACAATGATCGTTGACGTGAAAGTGCTTTTGTCTGATTTCTGAAAAGATATTTTTTTTGCTGCTCCCTGTATGGTTGTTGAAAACTGGCTGGAGACAAAGCCTGTGGATTCTGCAGCTAAAAGTTCAGAGGAATCTGCAAATCCAAAAAGCCTGGCGCCCATTTGATTTACCCAGATCAATGTCCCCGTATCAGAATTGACAACGCCAATAAATTCGCCATTGTTAGTGCTGTAAACTTCCAGTAGTTGCAACCAGAAATCAGGGTCTTGGCGAACGGGCATATAGTTTCTTACAAATATAGAGAAATACCAACTTGCAAGTGAAAGTAGCTTATCAGCGCTTTCGATATCATTTTGAAAATGTAGCTGATAACGATCATAAGCTTAACAAACATTCATCATACCGCAATTACATACCTGACACTATTTTAGGAAAAAATCATGGCACCCATTTTAGCTCCTACCGACTTTTGCGCTACATCACGTTCCACTGTAAAATATGCAGCTGTTTTGGCTGCAACGCTGCAAACAGAATTGGTCATTTTCCATGCTTACCAGATTCCGGTACTTTCTATTGAGTTTGCGGAACCGCAATCTTTTTATGATGACCTTGAAAGCATTCTCAAACGCCAGATAAATACCATGGCAGATGACCTTCGTTCAGAAGTTGATGGACTTCAGGTATCCGTTGTTTTAAGCATTGGAAATACGAATGAGGCGCTGGAACAGATTGCATCCACCATACAACCTTTACTGGTTGTTATGAATTTAAGAAACCGAAATGCCTCATCAAGATTTTTTTTTGGAAGCACACTGATACATGCGCTGAATCACCTTCAATATCCTGTCTTAACTATCCCGGATAATATTGTGTTTAAGAAGTTGGAAAATATAGGGCTGGCTTTTGACTTAATGGATGAGCGTATGGATCGGCAAAATAATATCATCAGGAAATTTCTGGAACTGTTTGATGCAAAACTCCATATCATTCACGCCTTGAAAAACAAGCGAAGTATTGAACCGGGAATTGTGGCAGCCTGCATTTCATTGCAGAATACTTTTTACAAATTCAAGCCGCATTTTTATTTCCCTGACGAAGAATACATTGAAGAAGAACTAAGCAGGTTTTCTGATGATAAGGGTTTTGATATGCTGATCGTACTTCCACAACATCATAACATACTGAAAAAATTAATCTTTCGTGGTCATATGACTAACTTCGTTCTCCATCAGACCATACCTGTTCTGACAATTGCTCCGGACAATCAATAATAATCCTGTTGGCCTGTATGATTTGTTTTAAGAGCGCTGTCTGCCTTTTTTTCAATCGTGACTTTTGGGTGGTAGAGAATGTTTGCATTGATCGAATTGCTGATAAGGCATGAATTACTGGTTTGTTCCAGGGCTTCAACAGCACGCTCACGTTCTGATTCATCAGCAATAAATATTTTGGGATAGACATCGATCATGACAAATCGCAGTTTGCCATTTTCTGCCTCGATCTGTCCGATTACCTCGCATTCAAAATGTGTAAAATCGGTTTCTGACCTTGCAGCGTTAAACAACAGAGTACTCATGTAACAGCTGCTCACTGCGCCAAGAAGTAAATGTTCCGGGCTCCATTCTTCCCCTTCGCCATTAAATACTTTAGGTGTTGCTACATGAATGGAATCTTTTACATCATTGGCGTATAATATTCCACGCTTTTTTTCCTGCCAGTTTAATTGAACATTGAAGAGAAATTTTTTGCTTTTTTTGCCAGGCATAAAACTAAAATTTAGATACCAAATTTATCCGGCTGCAAACAAATAATACATGAGAAAGGTTAGACTTAAAACTGACTTACATCATAAAATCTTATCCCCCAAAAAACAAAACTTTACACATCATTTAAAATAAAAGACATGTTAGGAACCTTATCAGATACACAGATATATAATGTGCTTTCCAGTCAATCACTTGGAAGACTGGCTTGTACAGATGGCCTGCAGCCTTACATCATACCGATTACATATGTTTATGATGGCCAGTATATTTATGCTCAAAGTAAAAAAGGATTAAAGCTTAAGTTATTACGCAAAAATTCAAATGTTTGTTTTGAGGTAGACATGATGACTGACATGAATAACTGGAAATGTGTATTAGTGTATGGGAAGTTTGAAGAACCGGATGAAAAAAAAGCTGGCGAAGCAAGACAGAAATTATACGACGGAGTATTTTCTCTTATGACCGGCAGTGCAGTTCACGCTCATGAACATGCTGTAACCGATCAAATTGATGACAGCAACCGGATAAAAGAGATTGTGTACAGAATCAAAATAGAAAAAATCACCGGCCGTTTTGCAATGGAACAATAAGTTCAGTAATCAAACCCAATTTTAATTTTACAAATTGCCATCAATGAAAACACTTTTTTACAGTTTCAAAGATTTTGAAAATTCATATTTTCAAAAGGCAGACTGCAGATATCAATCCATTGAAATGACCAGCGAAACGCTTGGAGTTGAATCGGCCTATTTAGCTAAAGGCTTTGATGCCATCTCAATTTTCTCAGGCGATAATGCTTCCGCAGAAGTACTGCAGCATTTAAGAATATTCGGAGTCAGGTATATTACTATCAGAGCTACAGGCTATGACAATGTAGATATCGCCAAAGCCGAATCCCTGGGCATCAGGGTAGCCAATGTTCCAGCCTATTCTCCTCATGCAATTGCAGAACATGCAGTGGCGCTTATGCTGGCTTTGAATAGAAAAATAATTTTAAGTCATAGAAATTTACTCAATCAGGATTTTAGAATTGATGATCTGATAGGTTTTGATCTGCATGGCAAGACAGTCGGCATTGTTGGAACCGGAAAAATCGGTAGCGCGCTTGCGAAAATACTGGATGGATTCGGATGCAGCATATTAGCATATGACATGCATCAAAATGAAAATATTCAAAGTCTTTACGGAGTAAAATATTGTACGCTTAATGAACTGGCGGCAAAATCCGATATCATCAGCATTCACTTACCGCTTACGGATCAAACACGGTGGCTGATTGATGAGGATTTTTTAATTCATATGAAACAGGGCGCTATGCTGATCAACACTGCGCGGGGTGCTATCGTTAAAACAGTCGACGTAATTGCCGCATTAAAAAGTGGTCACCTTAAATATTTCGGAACAGATGTTTATGAAAAAGAACGCGGGGTATTTTTTTTCGATCACAAACATTCTGTACTCACGGATAATTGTCTGGACATGCTATTGAAAATGCCAAATGTTCTTGTTACCCCTCACCAGGCTTTCGCCACAACAGAAGCACTTCAAAACATTGCCGCTGGAACTTTGCACAATCTGGAATGCTGGAGTAAGCAGGTCCGAAATGAAAATGAACTGAATGGTTCTCCGGATCAAAGGAGTACTAATGGCGGTTTACTTCCTGACACCAGGTCAAACCTGATAAACAATTTCGAAGGATAATCAAATACCTGCGTTCATGAACCCAAATGATTTCATTACAGTTACATTTAATCCCGCAGTTGATAAAACTATTACAGCATGATCCGGAAATTTAAAGACCAGCTAAGCCGCTCGCCTTCTTCCAGTTTTTTTTAACATCAATCAGTTTAATCTTACTATTTACTTTTTTCAACATATCAATGGTCACCAATCGCAAGGCTGAAATAAAATTTCTTTCTTTCAGGGCCGCAAAGCCGCTGGAAAGAGTTTCTGTTTACGGTGATTGTTTGTATAGAATTTATCCGTGGCTTCAGGGCATTGCACTTTGCCGGCCCCTGTGTTACCGTCTTTGGTTCGGCCCGCTTTAAGTCAGATCATCCTAATTATAAAAAAACCGAAGCAATAGCTGCAAGGATTGCCGAAATGGGATTTACCATCATGACAGGCGGCGGCCCTGGTATAATGGAGGCCGCTAACAAAGGAGCCCGTGATGCAGGAGGCAGATCCGTTGGGTGCAATATAAGATTGCCAAAAGAACAACAGCCAAATGCTTTTCTTGATAAATGGATCAGCATTAAATATTTTTTTGTAAGAAAAACATTACTGATAAAATATTCTTACGCATTCGTTATAATGCCCGGTGGCTTTGGTACGATGGACGAATATTTTGAAGCGCTTACACTAATACAAACGCACATGATCGGCGATTTTCCGGTAGTGGTATTTGATACAATCTTCCACGCAAAACTGATCGGACATATTGAGCAAATGAAAATTTCCGGCGCCATTGATATGGGCGATCAGAAACTTTTTCTTGCTACAGATAATATTGATGAAGCAATAGCACACATTCAAAAAAACAGCATCGAAAAATTCAAACTTGTTCCGGAAACACAACCAGCACCCTTTAAATGGTTGTTTGAAAAAAAATTAAGTCCGTCCATATGATTAAGGTCATACAATCATTTGATCATACTCACTATTGTTAGTGGCCCCTGCGTCCACCTTTGCTTATAAACCGGATACTCAAATCAACCTTCCACATGAATCAGGTCTGTTATCATTGCGGCAATAACTGCGACAATATTATATCAGCAGATGAAAAATATTTCTGCTGTGAAGGTTGTAAGCAGGTGTATCTGTTACTTA
>JBDUCW010000203.1:0-5729 GCA_040003235.1 Ferruginibacter sp.
CATTTCCGCCACTGACGCCGTTTCCGTACGCATCGGTATTTGCAGCATTGATTTCAGCGCCCTGCATCTGGAGGATCAATACAAGATCTCCGTTAGCAAAAGCGACAGCATTTCCTCTTGCGTCCATTGCCCCCAATGTCATGCTGGTAGCGCCTGCTGTTGGATTGCCGGTTCCGGGATAATAACTGTTTAAAACCTGGCCTCCGGAATTTACAGTATATAATCCACTGGTAGGATCACTTCCACATTGACCAAAACCGGTTAAAGAAATTAATAATAAAAGAAGACTGCTGACAATAGCTTTCCTGATAATCATAATAAAATGGTTTCAATTTTTTGAAATAAAAAATTCAATAAATAAAAGGCTATTTACGCAGGTAGCAGTTTACCGGAAAGGTCAAACGTATTATTAAAATGTGCAGGAGGTTTTCATAGACGGGCAGGAATGATCAAAAAAAAAATCATTACAGGTGTGGCAGAGCAAGTATCAATTAAGAATTGCTGCGCAAAAGTAAGCTGATTTTATTTTGTACCAAATAAGGTTATGAACAGCAGGTTAATAAATCTGATTGTTGTAGAATGCACAAAGAAATTTCATTCAGCGATGTTATAAATCATCCCAAATGAAAATAGAATTTTTCATTGGGATGATTGCAAATGATTAATGTATTTGTATTAAAAAATGAGATTCATTTTTTAATACATAATATGTAAGAGTAAAAAATAAAAAAGACTCATAATTCTGTTATGAGTCTTTGTGGAGAGTGAGAAACAAATATCGAATCTTTATTGGATGATTTAAAACATTTGTGGAATCTGTATCGGGCAGGCTGATACACTGAAATAGGATTTATAGTATAACAGTTTTGCTGAAGTTTGCTTTAAACGCTTGCTTCATTTCTTTTTAATACAGTTCCTGCAAATGGCTGGTTTGTAACCTGGCTTTCCAGCCATGATATGATATCAAAATAAAAAACAATCCCCTGCTCAAATGTCTTTTTAAAAAGGCTGTCCACCTGTTGTTTTAATGCCAAAATTTTCTGACGTTTATTTTTTTGTAAATCTGTTGCATTTATTTTCCCGAAAAAATCAAGCATCAATATTTCGGATTGGTAAAGCCGCCCCTTTTGCTCCAAAAGCCGGTGTACAGAACGTACCTGGTATTCCAGCAGCTCAAAATTTTTAAGATCATAGTGAATGAACATTAGTAATAGCTTTGCATAACTATATTCATCTACATCAGTATCTGCATGGTTTATTATGCGTTGTATATACTGCAATGATTTTTTGTACTGTTGTCGTGCATACAGATTATAAGCCCAAAAATACCAAAGTGTAATTTTTGATTTCATACTAAAGTTGTCCGTTACGCGACTGGTTTTATTTTCCTGCTCTATAAATGCAGCACCTTGCTCGAACTTTCCTGTTCGGTTATAATACATGAGCATAGCATTATGCCATTTCTCATAACCCATAAAATATTTTTCTTTATTACGAACAGTATCCAGCAGAGATTTATATTGCCTGGCATTTTCTTCAAAATCCGTAAAAATTCCACTACGGATCGAAATGGCAATATGCTGAAAGTATTCATTCAGCGTTTGCAGATCCAGTTTATCATTACTGCCTGCATTTTTGCGCAACTCAAGATGAATTTTTGATGTTTCAAATGCTTTATCTGATTTGCCAATGGCCAGGTAATAATCGCATAAAATCAGATTACGCATACCCAATGCTGTGCGTGAAAGCATATCTGCCTCAGTAGTTTTTAAAAGAGGGCTTATGATTTTTGTAAGTTCATCTTTGTCTTTTTTATTGCGACAATACAATTTATTCCGGAGTTTTAAACGCAACATGGTAAACACTTCACCAACTGTTAAATAATTATCCATCACGGTCAGCGTATAGCGCCTTTCATTTAGTATACTGATTATTTTGTCGGGATTGGTACTATCCGGATTAAAGAATTCTTTCTGGTATTCCATGAGTAATGTCGAAAAGTGCCGGGTAAAAGCATCGTCATCCCATGTTACCTGTTTTATTTTTTTCAACAACCTTTCGCTTTGAACATAAAGGCCTTTATAATGCAGCACCTTATAAGTTTCAATCATGTTCGTGTGATCGCTGTCCAGATCTTTATAAGCTCCATAAGATTTTAGTGACGCAATAATTTGTTCAAACAAATATTTCTTTACTGCAGGAAGATTGGTTGCCTTATTTTTTAAAAGAAATTTTTGATGTATAAATTTTTCGTTGTAACTGATTTGCCGATCAATAATATCGAACAATTTCAAATAGCCTTTATCTCCAAGTTGAAATTTTGTATACAGTTTAAAATATCGCTTTTCACTTTTTGTAAGTGATTTTACCAGTTCATATGTCTCTTCTAATAAGCTTATCGGCATACTGTAAGATACAAATTTCAATTTTTTTATACAAAAAAATACCGACTAGCATTTTATGAAATTAGTAATCTAACTAAATGAAAAAGAATGAGTAAGGTTAATTGTCTGCCGCTTGACATTTGACAAATTGCAGTAAGATTGGTTTGCAATCCCGTGTGAGGCAGAATACTTTTGAACAAGTAACTGACAATTTTTTATCACAATAAATAAAAATGAAACACGCAGCTATAAAAAACGCAAACAATTTTATCCGCGTATTATTCAAGAGTATTTTGTTACAGGCTTTTCTGTTAACGGTTTTAGAAATGCCGGCTGTTTACGGTCATGCTAACAGCGCTGATAAAGATTCAACTCATGTAACAAAAAATAAAAAATTTCAGGTACTTACGATCCAGGAGCGCCTGCAGGTTTTTTATCCTGTTGACAGTGCCGACTATTCTGTAAAAGTTTGCGTTGATGTGCCGGATAATCATAATCCGGAACGCGTGTATGTAAAAGGTGAACCGGGCCATGTGTTTTTAATATTGACAAAACGCAATCCATTATCTGGAGAAGTTATTACGCAGTCATTTGGATTTTATCCACGATTGCCAGTTTCCTGCCTTTTTAAACAAACAAGGTCAAAAATTCTTGATAACAGTAACCGGGAATATGACGCTTCGATAGAAAAAAAATTAACAATGGAAGAGTTTGCATTTCTATTGCGGCAATGCATTGAACTCTCAAAAAGGAAATACAACCTGAAAAAATTTAATTGCTACGATTACGTGCTGCAGGTTTTTAATTCATTGCCGGGCATTGAAAAGTTACCGGTTACCAAAGTAAGGTTCCCCTTTATATTTGGTAGAGGGGGCTCACCTTGCGGTTTATACCGTGACCTCAAAAAGTTAATGACATCAGGGTCATCATGGAGCCCTTATATAAATTTTGGCCTGTCCATATCACCAGGGCCTGATCCTTCGCAAAATTCAATTATGTCTTTTAAATAATTCACGAAAATTATTTTTTACTCTAAAATTAAAAATTATGAAAAAGGTAGTTATGCTGTTTGGGTTTGTATTATCGGGCATCGCTGTTTATGCTCAATTGACAAAACAGGAAGTAGACTGGTTAATGAGCCATTGTAATCCCCAGGAAACATATGATCAATGCAAAGCAAGAGTTTACCGGGAGACAATGGAAAATAAAAGCCGCGAAGACAGTATTATGTATGCGAGAATTGCCGCTAATGATAAAGCAGCCAGGGAGCATTGGGAAGCGGAAAAAGAGCGAAGGGATAAATTAACACCTGAGCAAAGAAAAAAAGAAGATGAAGACGAAGAGAGACATGTGTTTGATCAGAAGAAAAAGAAAATCGATGACGGTTCTGAAATAGATGGAGGAATAAATTTCTCTACTTTAACGGGTGATAATCCTGACTACACAACTTCTACAGGCGTTCATTTAGGCATCTTCATACGGGTTATCCATCTTTCCGATGCAATAAGTTTGGGCATGGGTGCAGATTATTCCATGCAGGGAGGCAAGACAAAGGCAAAAGAGTATATAACCGGCGGAAATTACGGCAGTTCTTCCACCACTTCGCGACTTACTTATCTGAATTTACCGATCCTTATACATTATCAGGCGCAACGTAAGGGTGGCTTTTTTGCCGAAGCTGGTGTTCAACCGGGGTTTTTGCTCAGCGCAAAAAGTAAAGGGACTACGACAACCGATATAAAAGCAAACGTCGAAAAGTTTGATATAGGTATTCCCATTGGTGTGGGCTACCACTTTAAAAATAAATTTGGAGTGGGATTGCGTTTTACACCCGGCTTAATGAATGTAAATAAAGACAAGCAGTTCACAACCAGAAATATGGTGACTTCTTTTAGGGCTTCTTATTCATTATGATCCGATAGAACAATCAATCCATTCGTATATGCCTAGATATTTAATAGAAAGGGATTGGCCTGATGCCAGCCTTCTTTCTGAGGAAGAACTGAAAGATATGGCGCAGCAATCATGCGAAGTGCTGCGCCATATGCCAACCAAAGTGCATTGGGTAAAAAGTTATGTAACAGATAATAAGTTATACTGTGTTTATATTGCCCCTGATGAAGATGCACTGCTGGAACATGCCAGTTACGGGGGCTTTCACGCAAATAAAATAAGCAGGGTTACCCGTGTTATTGATCCGGTAACGGGCGAGTAACCTTGCGGAGTTAAATAAAAAAGGAATAGCATAAAGTAAAATCTATCTTTATTATGCAATCAATAACATGAACAGTGGCTACCTGTTTGCATTAGCAACTTTACTATCATGGACAGTCTCAACATTTGTTCTGGCCAAACTTACACGGCTGGAAGATGCTGCCATCATAAATAAAGCGGCGCTTTTTTTCAGTACATTATTACTGGGCTTAGTTGTTTGTATAGTTGATCATTTGTCCCTCTGGGAATTATTTACCTTGCCTAATTTGTCAAATTGGATCTGGCTGGGCATTTCGGGTATTCTCGGAAAATCCATAGGCGATTATTGTAGTTACAAGTCCTTGCGGATACTAGGTGCCCGACGAAGGAGTATGATAACAACGTTAAGCCCTGGTTTTGCCTGGTTGTTTGGATTGATCATTTTAAGTGAAACGATGAACTGGCTTGGAATTGCGGCCATGTTACTTACCATGATTTCTTTGCTGCTGTTAATAAACAGCAATGCAGAAAAAGAAGAAGTGCGCAAAGAAAACTATGGCCTGCCATTACCAGGTTTTTTATTTGGCATTATAGCTTCGGCCTTAACCGGTCTTGCTTTTATTTTATCAAAGAAAACATTTGCTGAAACAAATACTCACATATCAGAATTTCATGGCACATGGATACGGATCATAACAGCTTTTGTGGCACTGCTGCTGTTTGATATTGCCCGAAATAAAAATACCCGTTTTATTACAGCGTTCTTTGATAGACAAAAGGCAGGTTTACTTTTTGTTTCAATTTTATTTGGCGCTGTGTTGGGACTGTCATTTTCGCTGATGGCTATAACACGCGTTAACACTGCAACTGCGTTTACCATTTTTTCATTGTTACCGGTATCAATCATAATTGTAAGTGTAATCCTGTATAAGAAAAGACTTACACTTAAAAGCTGGTTGTATTCTTTATTAGCAATTACAGGTGTGCTGATATTAATATGGAGAGATCGCTTTTAAATACTTTTATCAGCTATACAATATTTAGCAAAAACAAAAAGCGGAAAGAATGGCTATCTTACCAATGTCTCCGCTTTGTGGAGGATAACGGTCCCGAAGCATATCGGGAGATGACCTCTATCCCGATATACATCGG
>JBDUCW010000082.1:0-19277 GCA_040003235.1 Ferruginibacter sp.
TTGATTTCAATAATACCAAAGTTCAAATTGATTTAAACTTTGGAAACACGATTATTGATCCTAAAAAATTAGAAGCAGTTACGGACTTCATCGATAATATAAGAATACATGACATCAATAATAAAAAGTATATCAACAAGGACTATAATGATGACGACGCAGACACTGTAAGATCATATTTGGAGCATCACTTGGAAGAACTGGGTGAAAATGAACTGGCCCCACTAATTGACTTTAATAGTAAAAGCGATGAGCACGCAACGCAACTATTAAAAAAATTACATCTGGTACGAGTAGGTATCTATCCCGAAGGAGAGGATCAATTCGCGATATTTGATTATTCAATTGGACAGGAAATTACAGATTATCTGGTTGTAATCAACACCGATGAAAATGGCAATTTGGTTTATATAACAATGGAGAGTTAAAAAAGACAGACACCCATTATGACTACGACCCATCAATATTTAGACAAATACCTTATTGCGACAGACAACGAAAAATTTATCGTTGGCACAATTCATCCTCATGACCATAATAATTTTATCGTTGCATTTTTCTATGGCAACAAATTAAGTATTTGGACAATCTTGAACGATGCCTTTAAATGGGACAAGAAATAAGTGCTGAGCGTATCTTAAAATTTTAAAGAAGCAAACCCAACTATAATGAGTGACCAGAAAAAATCATCATTTGAAACCTCTCGTAAAATTGCACTTCTTGCTTTAGCGGTTTTGGTTGTCTCCCAGTTTTTTCCCTACGAACAAGAACTAGACTTTCAGACCAGCATTGACCACACAACCGGTATTGGCATCGTTAATTCCGGTGGGCAGGCCGGGGGCCATACGTATATTGATTTACGCAATCGGGAGCTTGACGGATAAATTTCAACTTCACTTCTTTATAGTACTTCGGTTTTGATACGACAACAATCTGAAAATAATTTCCGTTGCTTCATCTCCATATTTTAAATCAACATCGTTTCCGTTTTTAAATTTATGCTCCGAATATTATGAAACTAAAATTCCTCTTATTTTTATCCCTGATAATTTTAAATTCCTGTAATAAAAATATTTATGGGATTTATGAAAGTTCTAAAAAAGATAAAAGTGCTTCTTTGCTAATTAATTTGAAACAAAATCATCTTGTTGAAAAAACAGAAATTCATGTAATCAGGATTGACCAAAAAGGAACCTGGAAAATTTCCGGTGGGAAGATTATTTGTTTTCTTGAAGAAAATCAAAATGGATTTCCAAAAGATACTTTAAGTTTAAAAATTAGAGGTAAAAAAATGTTCATTTTTAGAAATGGTATTCTTGCCAAAAATTACTATTTGAGAAAGTTGTGAATAGACTCAATAACTTGAAACCGCAGGTAACATTGCATTTGCATAAGCCGGGGCTTGACGGGTAAACTCCAACCTCATTGCTTTATTGCACTTTAGTTTTGTGCGGCAGCGTTCTGGAAATAATTTCCGTAGCTTCATGTTCAAACAGAAAAAATGAAAAATGTTTAGACACCAGGGTAAGACACGAACCCTGAACCATAATCTACGAATCGCTTCATTATTATCTTTTGTCGCAGGCATAGTAAATGTTGCTGGCTTTTTTTCCGTTCAACGGTTGACAACTAATGTAACAGGTCACTTTGCATTCTTTGTAGACGAAATTTTTAAACTAAACTTTTGGCAGGGATTTGTTTTTTTTCTTTACATTTTTTTCTTTTTTTTAGGTTCTTTCGTTTCCAATTTGCTTATTGAAATTATTTCAAAAAAAGGCGACCGATATATTTACGTAGTCCCCGCTTCAATTGAATGTCTAATACTATTTGTAATTGGTGTTTGGGGCCAGGATTCAATTATTAAAAACCCCAACATAATTGCATTTAGTTTGCTTTTTGCAATGGGCTTGCAAAATTCTTTGGTAACCACAATTTCAAGTGCAAGTGTCAGGACAACTCATTTAACCGGGCTTTTTACAGACTTGGGGATTGAATTGTCGCAGTTATTTTTTTATAAAGCCAAAGAACAGAAGCACAAACTTATTTCATCAATAAAATTGCGGCTGACAATTATAAGTTTCTTTTTTATTGGAGGTATTATTGGTGGAATTTTATATTCAAAAGTTGGACTTTACACATTGGTTTTTGCAGGGGCTACATTAGCTTTTGGGTTAATTTATGACAATATAAAATTCAGGCTTATATTATTAAGACGAAAATTAAAGAGCAGCTGAAGAACAGGGCTGGACTAATCGGATTCAACTGCAGGGCAGACATTTAACTGAAGTCCTATTGAAGATCTAAATGAATTTAATAGTAAGTTATTTAAGTTTCCGGCATAAATCAACTTCATAAATTTGATTCACTTACTAAGTCTACCCCAAAATATATTTCTATCAAATTGATTTTCTGTTTTAAAATCAATTAAAAACATAACAATCTGGTTGGGGAACTTACAAAATCAAATCACACCGAAACTCCACTTTTGCAACTCTGAGAAATCTTAATAAATCAGCATTTTAGCTGGCTATCGAAATTGAACAATAAATATTTATTAAATAATGTGTATTATTTATTGTTTATCAATAAATAATTATTATCTTTGCAATATCATTTTAAAATTTAAAATTATGGAACTAAAAGTGAGTACCAGGCAAATGTTGAAAATATTGTATGTCATTTCCTGGATAATATTTATTGCAGTATGTATTGAAGCAGGAGGTTTTATATTCAATACCGTTTTTACGCTGACGCTCAATTCAAATGATGCCAAACATTTATGGCAACAGGTTGATTTGTCAAATCTATACAAATACAACGCTGGATATTTTCTTGCAGAAATGATGCTGATGAGTATTGTAGCAGTGTTGAGGGCATGTTTATTTTATCTGATTGTAAAAATTTTGCACGATAAAAAACTGAATATGTCTCAACCTTTCAACAAAGAACTCGGGCGTTTTATTTTTAAAATATCTTATTTAGCTTTAGGGATAGGCTTGTTTTGCTGCTGGGGAGTTAAATATACAGAATGGTTTATCAGACAAGGAGTGAAAATGCCCGATATACAATATTTGCGATTGGGAGGAGCTGATGTGTGGCTGTTTATGGGTGTTATACTTTTTGTAATCGCACAAATCTTTAAAAGAGGAATTGAAATCCAATCTGAAAACGAATTAACCGTATAAGCATGCCTATAATTGTAAACCTGGACGTCATGATGGCCAAACGAAAAATGTCGCTGAATGAACTTTCTGAAAGAGTTGATTTGACATTATCTAACCTTTCTATATTGAAGACGGGTAAAGCGAAAGCAATTCGATTTAGTACTTTGGAAGCAATTTGTAAAGCCTTAGACTGTCAGGCTGGGGACATTTTAGAATATGTTGATGAAAAGAAAACAACGAACCGCTAAAATTGATTGCCTCCAGGGAAATTAAATTTTAACCATTTAATTTTTAGCCAGCCCACACTCTTAAATTATTTTCATTTTTTGAAAAAATTTGTTTCAAAAAATTGCGTAGTTAAATAACTACACTTATATTTGTAGTCAAATAGCTACACAATGAATTTAAGACGAGACGTGTTCCAGGCAATAGCAGACCCGACAAGAAGGGCTATTCTTTTGCTGGTTGCTTCGCAATCAGTGACCGCAGGTGCAATAGCCGCAAACTTTGACACAGCAAGGCCTACAGTTTCAAAACACCTGCAGATACTCACGGAGTGTGAATTGCTTGAACAGGAACAAAACGGCAGGGAAATTTATTATCATATTAATGCAAAAAAAATGAGAGAAGTCGCCGACTTTATTGAACCATTCCGTAAAATGTGGGATGCCCGGTTTAATAAATTAGAAACCATTATGAAAAAATATAAGCCAAAAAAATAGCATTATGGAGCAGAAAACAAAAATTAATGCCGAAGAAGGTAAACAGGATTTGATGATAACAAGAGAATTTGATTTGCCATTGGAGTTACTTTTCACAGCATATATAGAGCCAGAGATTGTTGAGGAATGGATGGGAACAAAAGTGCTGAAACTGGAGAGTAAAAAACACGGCAGTTACCAATTTGAAACAACCGATCCCAAGGGAAACAAACACAGGTTCAATGGAACAATTCATGAGTTTGTACCCAACCAAAAAATCACACGGACATTTGAAATGGAGAACACGCCTTTTGCGGTGCAGCTTGAATTTCTGGAATTTGAAAAACTTACCGGCGACAGGAGCAAACTGAATATGCACGTAATATATAAATCAGTTGCCCTGAGGGATCAAATGTTGCAGTTGCCTTTTGCCCAGGGTATAAATATGGCACATAAACGTTTGGAAGACACCGTTAGCAAACTAAAATAATGTACTATGACAAAGCGAAACAAAATTATCTATTGGATTGCCACAGCCTGGCTTGCATTAGGGATGTTATCAACAGGAATTGTTCAGTTAATTAAATTGAAAGAAGAGACTGAACTTTTTTCCAATCTCGGCTATCCAGGTTATTTAATGCCGATATTAGGTACCTGGAAAATTTTTGGAGTAATTGCAGTGCTTGTACCTAAATTCCCGCTATTAAAAGAATGGGCTTATGCTGGATTTTTCTTTGCAATGTCGGGAGCAATCGTTTCGCATTTAATTATTGCGGATGCTGTTAAAGAACTTTTCGGACCAACTTTATTAATCATTTTAACTGTTGTATCCTGGTATTTCAGACCTTCTGATAGAAAATTAATTTCAGTTAATTTTAATAATGAATAACATGAATTCAAAAGTTGATTTTTATTTTAAGAAAGCCGGCAAGTGGCAGAATGAGATCATGCTATTGAGGACGATTATTCTTGATTGTCACCTGAACGAAGAATTGAAATGGGGTTGCCCCTGTTACACTTTTGAAAAAAGCAATATCGTTTTGATACATGTATTTAAAGATTATTGTGCGTTGTTGTTTTTCAAAGGCGTCTTATTAAAAGATCCAAAAAAAATTCTTATCCAGCAAACGGAGCATGTTCAGGCGGCGCGACAGATCCGTTTCACAGATCTTCAGCAGATAGTAAAAATAAAATCTATTTTGAAAGCTTATATCTATGAAGCAGTAGAAATAGAAGAAGCCGGTTTAAAAGTAGAATTAAAAAAGACAAAAGAATTTGAAATGCCTGAAGAATTTCAAAAGCAATTAAAGAAAATGCCTGCGTTGAAAATTGCATTTGAAGCATTAACGCCGGGAAGACAAAGAGGTTATCTTTTATATTTTGCCGCACCTAAACAATCCAAAACACGCGGGACGAGGATTGAAAAAAGTATCCAGAACATACTTGACGGAAAAGGATTAAACGATTTGTAAACCGGAGCACTGGTTTAACAGAAAAGATTAGTATGATTTATTTCATGTAAAGATTATTGCCCCCTGCCTTTTTTAAATCGATATAATTAGCCCATGATATTTTCCTTTCAACTGATAATAATTACATATGAGCAGCATTAAAGAACAACTGTCATCAGAACAACGTTCAACATTAGCCAGTACATTAAAATCTCGTTTTGAAAAAAATATGAAACGCCATAAAGGACTTGAATGGGCTAAGATTCAATCCAGGCTGGAAGCCAACCCAGGGAAGTTGTGGTCACTCAATGAGATGGAAATAACCGGCGGTGAACCGGATGTTGTGGGTTATGATAAAAAAACAGGCGAATACATTTTTTATGATTGTTCAGGAGAAAGTCCTGCCGGTCGCAGAAGTATTTGTTACGACCACCAGGCATTAGAATCAAGGAAAGAACATAAACCCAAAAACAGCGCTTTTAATATGGCTGCTGACATGAGAATTGAACTTTTAACGGAAGAGCAATATAGAGCATTGCAGGAGCTGGGAAATTTTGATACAAAGACATCGAGCTGGATACTAACACCTCCAGGGATCAGAAAACTTGGCGGCGCCCTTTTTTGTGACCGGCGCTATGAGACTGTCTTCCTGTATCATAACGGAGTAGAATCTTACTATGCCGCCAGAGGCTTCCGCGGCTCACTGAAAGTATAAACATTTTTTGTAAGGCTAACCTGGTACAAAAAATTATAACAGAAAAAGAACGGTAGATATAGTACTGAAGAATTTGCTCAACCTTAAATTCTTTGCAGGCAAGTTATATTTCGGCCAAAAGCAAGCATAGAATTTTCAGTATTCTGTCAGAATTTTCCTTTGCAGATGAAATATTACTAAAAGAATTTTATAAGCTAATTCATAAAATGATAACTTCAATTAATAAAGCACTATGATAAATAGCTGCTGTGCAGTCAGACTAAACTGATAAGAAATAATCTGCAGTTAAAAGATCAAAAAAATGAATTATCCGAAATCAACTTTTTTTAGAATACTTATTTTTATTTTCTTTATTTCCTTTTCTGAAAAAACAGTTGCACAACAACAGGCTTATTTCCCCGATCCTGATCCGGTGATTCAACAGAAACTGGAAGACTGGCAGGACCTGAAATTTGGACTGCTCATGCATTGGGGCACATACAGTCAATGGGGCATTGTAGAAAGCTGGAGTATTTGCCCGGAAGATCTGAGCTGGGCAGTGGGCGGACAAAAACAGGGTGTGGCTGACAGTTATGCTGATTATGTGAAAAAATATACAGCGCTTAAAACGACTTTTAATCCTGTAAAATTTAATCCGGATAAATGGGCCGCAGCGGCAAAAGATGCCGGGATGAAATATATTGTTTTTACAACAAAACATCATGATGGCTTTTGCATGTTCGACAGCAAATACACAGATTATAAAATCACTGATAAAGATTGTCCGTTCTCAACAAATCCCTCGAGCAATATCACCAAAGAAATATTCAAGGCATTTCGGAAGGACAATTTCTGGATAGGCGCATATTTTTCGAAACCCGACTGGCATAGTGATTATTACTGGTGGAAGAAATTTCCTGCAAGCGATCGCAATACGAATTACTCTATTCAAAAATATCCTGAACAATGGAAAAAATTTGTTGACTACACGCACAATCAGGTAAATGAATTGATGAGCGATTATGGTAAGCTGGATATTCTTTGGCTGGACGGCGGTTGGGTACGAAAAAAAACGGATGAAGAAGTGAAAGAACAACTATTGGAAGTAGAAGAGAACAGCCGCTATGCACGCAATCCGCAAAGCCAGGATATTGATATGGCAGGACTCGTAAAAAATGCAAGAGCAAAACAACCGGGTCTGATCGTTGTTGATCGTGATGTGCCGGGACCTTATCAAAATTATCTCACACCTGAACAACATATTCCTGAAACAGGTTTGCCTTATCCTTGGGAAACCTGTATGACAATGGCCAGCAGCTGGAGTTATGTTCCAGGTGATGTTTACAAACCTGCCGAAGTGATCATTAAAAAACTCGTAGAGATTGTAAGCAAAGGAGGAAATTATTTATTGAACATTGGTCCGGGCCCTGATGGAGAATTGGATCCCGTTGCTTATCAGCGGTTGAAAGAAATCGGTGCATGGATGAAAGTGAATGGCGAAGCAATCTACAGCACAAGAATGTATACTGCATCTTCGGGAAATAACACCCTTCATTTCACACAATCAAAAGATAAAAAAACACGCTTTATTTTTTTAGCTTCTTTCCCTGCTGACAAATTAATCCTGACTAAATTACTTATTGACAGTAATGCAACAATTACGATGCTTGGCACTGATAAAAAATTATCCTGGAAAAGAAAAGCTGAGGGTATTGAGATCAACATACCGGCTAAGTTGAAACAAGTGACGGATTACGTATGGGTATTGAAAGTTCAACAATTGTAAATTAATGGATAATGGATAATTGATAGGGATAATTTCTTATACTCGTTGTTTAATAATCTGTGCTTACAGCGCAATCATTATACTATGTAGCTTTCTTGTTCCTTATTTTGTGTCTCTTATTCCCCATTCCTCTTCGAAGGCTGTGCCTTCGTAAGCCTATGTTCTTACCGGTCTGAGACCGAAGAGAAGTACGGGCTATTTTTACAATATATTTACCGTAAAAACTTCAATGCTGCTGATGAGAAAATATATTATTTTTTATACGTTGTGTTTATTGCTTATTGGTAATGCACATGCTCAATTCACCTTTCCTTATAAAAACCCTGCGTTGCCAATAGAACAACGTGTGAATGATCTGTTGCAAAGAATGACCATTGAAGAAAAGTTCTGGCAGATGTTTATGATACCCGGTGATCTTGATCCTGCAAAATCAAATCAATATCATCATGGCATTTTTGGATTCCAGGTAAGTGCAGCAACTGCCGAAAAGAATGCAGCGCAACAAATGCTGCAATACAATACAAAAGAAACTGCTGAAGCACTTGCAAAAAAAATCAACGCCATTCAAAAATATTTTGTCGACAGTTCGAGACTGGGTATTCCGATCATTCCCTTTGATGAAGCATTGCATGGGCTGGTAAGAGACGGTGCCACAGTGTTTCCGCAGGCCATTGGGTTGGCGGCAACATGGGATACCGCATTGATGAATAACGTTGCAAATACAATTGCTAAGCAAACAAAAATACGTGGCATACGCCAGGTGCTTTCACCGGTGATCAACATCGCCAACGATGTGCGTTGGGGACGTACAGAAGAAACTTATGGCGAAGATCCTTTTCTTACTTCAGCAATGGGTATTGCATTTATCAATGCTTTTGAAAAAATGAATATCATCGCTACACCCAAACATTTTATTGCCAATATTGGCGATGGTGGCCGCGACAGCTATCCGGTTAATTTCAATGAAAGATTACTGAATGAAATTTATTTTCCGCCTTTTGAAACAGCAATTAAAAAAGCCGGTGCCCGATCAATTATGACAGCTTACAATTCTTTGAATGGCATTCCCTGTTCCATGAATAACTGGTTGCTGAATGAACAGCTGAAAATTAAATGGGGCTTTACAGGTTTCGTTATTTCTGATGCGAGTGCAGTTGGCGGCGCAAATGTATTGCATTATACTGCGAAGGATTATGAAGATGCCAGTCAGCAGGCGATCAACAATGGTCTGGATGTTATTTTCCAAACTGATTACGATCATTATAAATTATTCATGCCGCCATTTTTAGATGGGCGGATCGAAATAAAAAAAATTGACGCATCGGTAAAACGTATTCTTACTGCAAAATTTCAACTCGGGCTTTTTGAAAATCCTTACGTTCCTGAAAATAATATTGAAAGGATTCAACAAAAAAATGAATATAAAGACCTGGCAAAAAAAGCAGCGATTGAATCAATCGTATTATTGAAAAATGAAAATGCTGTTTTGCCTTTCAGGAAAAATATTTCCTCCATTGCGGTAATCGGCACTGATGCGGTTGAAGCCAGAACTGGTGGATATAGCGGCCCGGGCAATGGGAAACAAAATATTTTGGATGGCATTAAACAAAGAGCTGGCGCCGATGTGCAGGTTATGTATGCTCCCGGTTGTGGAAGAAAATCAGAAGAATGGATTGCTATACCTGCATCTTTTTTAAGTAATGGAAATTTAAAAGGATTAAAAGGAAGCTATTTTAATAACATCAATTTAGAAGGTAATCCTGTTCTTACAAGAAACGATCAATCACTTGATTTTAACTGGACCTTGTTTTCACCTGCGTCAGGTATCAACTTAGATTTTTATTCGGTGCGATGGGAAGGTTTACTCAAAGGTCCGCAAACAGGCGATTACAAAATTGGTTTAGATGGCAACGATGGTTTCCGGCTTTATTTAAATGATCAATTGGTTATTGATAACTGGCAGAAACAAACTTACAGTACGAGGTTGATCAGCTACCATTTTGAAAAAGACAAAATGTATAAGATCAAAGTCGAATTTTTTGAACCGGACGGCAACGCTCACATTAAATTGATCTGGAATGCGGGTATTAAAAACGATTGGAAAGAAAAAATCAATGAAGCTGTTGCACTTGCAGCCAAATCATCTGTCGCAGTAATTATAACTGGTATCACCGAGGGCGAATTCCAGGACAGGGCTATGCTTTCATTACCCGGCCACCAGGAAGAATTGATTAAAGCGGTTGCGGCAACCGGTAAACCGTTGGTGGTTGTATTAACCGGTGGAAGCGCCATCACAATGAATAACTGGTTGCCAAAAGTCGGAGCTGTTTTGAATGCATGGTATCCCGGAGAAGAAGGCGGCAATGCTGTTGCAGCAATTTTATTCGGTGATGAAAATCCTGCGGGGCGCCTTCCCATTACCTATCCGATCTCAGAAGCACAATTGCCGCTTGTTTATAATCATCAGCCAACGGGCAGAGGCGATGATTATAATAATTTATCCGGACTTCCTTTATTCCCTTTTGGATTTGGGTTGAGCTATACACATTTTGAATATAGTAATTTACGATTCGATAAAGACAGCATTTCAAAAAATGATTCAACTATTGTGCGGTTCAGTTTAAAAAATACCGGACCGGTAGCGGGTGATGAAGTGGTGCAATTGTACATAAGAGATCTGTTAAGTTCTGTTGCCCGGCCGGTAATGGAATTAAAAGGTTTTAAAAGAATTCATTTGGCGGCAGGTGAAACAAAAGAGATTTCATTTTCAATTACACGGGAACTCTTAAGTATGTTAGATGAGAATTTAAATAGGGTGGTAGAACCAGGCGATTTCCGGATCATGATCGGAGCTTCGTCACGGGATATACGTTTAAAGAAAACATTGGTTGTATCCGAATAAAAATTAAATGGCAAAGACAAATGTTTTACCGGATACCATTCATAGACCTTCAAAATTTTTTGCAGCTTCAGGCCGTTTTAAAAGAATGGTTGAAACTTGTTGAAAAATAAATGCAGGGGAAAAACCGGTTAAGACTTTACCTCAGAAAACATAAAAATATTTACTAACCATCTGAGTCCTAAAAGAAATCAACTGAAAATACATATGCTGTTCAACATAATTTGAATTCAGAAAAACAGCATTCTGATGGCGTAGATGGGCTACAGTACCACTTTGTAAGGTTGACATAGAAAAATTCCTTATCTTGCAGCCTCATCGAATTCAGTCCCTTCGATGGATGACCGTCCACCTGTGAGAGCACGTAAAAATCAACTCCTGAAAAGAAATGAAAAAATTGGAAGTCATCACAGCCCGGATCTTTGTATTTACATTATTATTCAGCGCCTTCAACTTTGCTTCTGCTCAAACATTGACCAACAGGCCCAATGTCAATATCAATTCCAATTGTAATGGATATGTAGAATTTCTGCCGGGAGAATACAGTACCAATAATCAGAATTACCCGCTGCTGGTCTTTCTTCATGGCAACAGTGAATTTGGTCCCGGTACAGATTCATCGCTTGAAAGTGTGAGGGTGATGGGACCCAATTATTGGGTGGCTACTTATCTTAATCCGCCCAGCAGCTGGATTCCTTTTCCCGGTCTTGCTGACCTGAAAAAAATGATCATGATCAGTCCTCAGTTTGTTGGACCCAGTGTTTATTCCAATCCGCCAAATTCCGGGCAGATCGATGGTATCATAGATTATGTTTGCAACCATTACAGGATCGACAGAAGCCGAATTTATCTGGCTGGTGTAAGTATGGGTGGCGGAAAGACAGAGGATTATGGTGGTACTTATCCATACCGCCTTGCCGGCATTATGCCTTTTGCCGGAGCTTCCGGTGCGTACCAGGTATATGCTGATGCGATGGCCGCATCTAATTTGCCGGTGTGGATGTTTAACAATACCGGTGATAATGTTGTTGGACCATGGGTTACACAGGGCTGGATCAATTTAATCAACAATCCTACCTGGCCTATACCGGGACCAACACCATCCGCGATAGCCACTTATCCAAATGTATATGGTCATGTGTATGATGATCAATACAGAGGTGTAGACACTGCATCGAACGGTATGAATATGAATATCTATCATTGGATGCTTCTGCATTCAAGAGCTGATTATTTCATGGGTGGATATGGACCTTCATGGGAAAACCCTAACAACTGGAGTTATAAGCAGGTGCCGAATGACAGCACTGAAGTGATCATTAATGCCGGACCGGTTATCGTTAACTCCAATGTGTCCTGTAAAAAAATAACTGTCAAGCCCGGAGTGAACCTCACTGTAAAAGCAGGATATACTGTATCAGTGAAACAATAATTTAAGGCGGATCCTGATGTAAATGGGTATGCATGTTATTTTCAACTGGCATAAATGTATTTTCATTTTCCGGTATTTTAAAGTGATTGCTATTATGAAGAATTCACTTTTTATCTTTTTTATTCTTCCTGCAGTCATCATCAGCAGCTGCAGTCAAACTTCCCCAAATAATTCCGTAAGAGCGAGTAACGACAGTATTATTATTCCTCCAAAAATTAAAGTTGCGTCAGACCGTGAACCTGGCGAGCGAATGATTATTTCCGGGACTGTTTATTTGCCTGATGCGAAGACAGCAGCAAACAATGCGATACTTTCTGTCTGGCATACAGACGCAAAAGGATTTTATATTGAAGGCGGAGGAGGTGCCGGTGAAGAGCATCCACGGATTCATGGAAGATTAAAAACAGGAGCTGACGGCAAATATGAATTCCGTTCTATCAGACCTGCACCTTATCCCGGCAATAATACGCCTGCACACATTCATGCACATATATCGGCTCCGGGTTTTCCTGAATATGCATTGATCTATTACTTTGAAGGCGATCCATTGATCACAGATCAGAACATCACGGAATTAAATAATCACCGGGGAGGCACGCCTTCGGTTATTAAACTTATGAAAGATAGTAACGGCGTATTTATTGGGCACCGCGATATTATACTCGAATATGTAAAACCTTCAGAAGAGACCATGAAATTAAAATGGTAATCTAAAAGGCTTCACGAATGCAAACTCTTTTAAAACAAATCAGGAATTGTAACGCATGTGAAAAATATCTCCCATTGGGAATAAATCCAATCATTTCTATAAGTGCTGAAAGTAAAATTGTTATTATAGGACAGGCTCCCGGGCGAATTGTTCATAATACAGGAATTCCATGGAATGATAAAAGTGGCGATAACTTAAGAACCTGGCTTGGAGTTGACAAAGCTTCTTTTTACGATGCTGATCTGTTTGCTTTAATGCCGATGGGATTTTGTTATCCGGGCAAAGGTAAAAGTGGAGATCTGGCGCCAAGGCCGGAATGTGCTCCACTCTGGCATCATAAATTGATTGAGTCAATGAGCAATGTGAAACTGATTTTACTGATCGGGCAATACGCTCAAAACTATTATCTCGGAGACAAATCAAAAAATAACCTGACAGACACGGTTAAAGACTTTAAAAAATTCCTGCCCGCGTATTTTCCTTTACCGCATCCTTCTCCCAGAAATAATATCTGGCAGAAAAAAAATGATTGGTTTGGAATAACAGTACTGCCTGAATTAAAAAAAAGAGTAAAGAAAATACTTTTATCATCGTAAATTATAGTAATTAACAATTCCGGCTTTTTAGTATCTTAGAACTCCAATGTTTTAGTATATCATTTTGCAAACCTTTATTATGAAGTCCCTGATTTTTTTGCGGTTGTATTCTTCTCAGTTTTTTTATCTTCATTTGCCTACAAAAATAAAAACTGCGATTTTAGCAATTTGTATGGCAAATGGAATTTTATAACAAACTATGAAGGGAAAATAACCGACATTAATAAAGTAAAGAATGATACTTTTAAATGGAAGGGCATGACTGTATACATGACATTTAATAAAAATGGAGAATATTTTTACCGGGAAGACGATATGATAGAAGAAAAGAATTTCGCTTTTAATCCTCCGGACTGTACACTAAAACTTTTTTTAAAAAACGCAGATTGGAAAAAGGACACTGCTACATTGGAAGTTGCTTATTTAGATAATGAATATCTTCTGTATAACGAAAAATACAAATCGGGCTATTTTACTTATCTGTATAAAAAGCAATAACATTCTTATCCGTTAAGCTAAATCTAAAAACACCAATATGAAAACAATTTTTTTAATCGCGATTTTATCAGCCTCTCATTTTTGTGCACTAAGTCAAAAAAAAATAATTGAAGGCGGATTTGATGCCGGCATTAATTTTAATGCTGAACTCGGCGGCACTATTTCAAAAGATGTTAAAGCCGGTACGGTAGGTTTTAATGCCGGTGCACATATTAAAATAAACAGCACAAAGAATTTTGGAGTAAAGGCTTTTTTGCAATACGAACAATATGGCTGGAAATACCGCTCGCTGACATTTGAAAACAGTACAGGAACCGGTTTTGCAAAAGGCGACGTCATTTATAAATTTGATTATTTAAATCTGACAGTTCTGCCGGAATTTACCTTTGGCAATAAAATTAAGTTTAATGCCGGCGCAGGTTTGTTTGTGGGATTGCTGCTGAATAATAAAACAACCATGAAACTGCAGGACCAATCAGCGCCTTACCAAATGACCACAACAAGCAGCAAGTCAAATAATCTGAAGCCTTTAAATTTTGGCATCTCGGGTGATATCGGAATTCAGATTCCAATTAATTCCAAAATGAAAATTAATTTTGATGTAAGAGATAATGCTGCGCTGACAAGTATAGATAAATCAGAAAGCAATTCTTCCGGCAGGAAAACAAATGCCCTTTCATTAATCTTCGGTGTCAGTATTCCATTATAAATTGATGCGCTTTTTATTCAGGTGTAAAATCCAGGCCAATGGCGTATTGGGAAGATCATTAAAAGGCTGAGTTGAATTAAGGTCGCCGGAATGATTATTTCGTATTTCAAAAAAGAAGACCTTGGTTTATAATTTCTAGAAAAAAAATAACTTTATTCCGGACTTGGATTGTTTTATCAAAAACCGTAAATATGAAAAAAATAATTTTTTTGTTTATTCTTCAACTGGTGTTGATAATTACGTATGGCCAGACTTTTAAAGTTGGTGACAAGGTTGAGATCTTTAATTCCGGAGGTTTGTATAAAGGAAGTATTCTTGAGATCGGCACAGGCGGAAACAGTGGATATTATTCGGTTCACTACGATCAATACGCACAACCTCAATGGATGAAAGCATCCAATATCAAATTACAAAAAGCAGCTACTATTAACAATGATCCTGGTACAGGCCCAAGAAACGGGCAATATATTATTCTGTCTTACGGAAGCCCTGCCAATCCCATCCGCATTGGATATTTCGATTTAAAAAATGGACAATACACTTATTATAACATGAGTAAAGCGGTGCTCGGACAGGGAACTTATAATTTTGACGCGGCCAATAAAATGGTAATATGGAAAACCGGACCATTCAAAAATTCAAAATGGGGCGGCGGTTTTGAAATAGATCGTGAAGGAAAAACACATAAGATACGGCTGAATAGTGTTACGATAGGAAGTAACAGTACTGATTCAGATTAAAACTTTCACCATCCAGTTCGTAAGCAAGGCCATAACAAAATAATTCTACCAGATATCACCGGCAAGTTTTCCGTTATTGATGGTCACAGATTGCGTTCCGTGCCAGCATTTCACATTGAAAGAGGCATGTATCCTTTTGGTTGTAAAACTATCGATCTGTATAGATCCGGTAAGTGCGGTGCTGTCATTAAAATAATCGATGCCTCCCATCATGCATTTAGCTTTGATCTGTTTACTGTTAGCAGCGTTGCGTCCGAAGCTGTAAGTGCCGGGGGATAAAATATTTACCAGGTCAATATAAAGTATGATGGTTGAATCATTCGACGAAATATTAACGAAACTGCTGTCGCTGTAAAGTGTCAATACGTATTTGGTAAAACTGGTATTGTTTGCAACTGCTGAAAAATGAGCGGTACTGCTGCCCGTAATATCAGCAGTAATTTTATTGGTTGAATCCCTGTTGATACTGCCATATCCGTAACCCCAGGAAAACCCTGTTAAATGAATATCAGGTTTAGCGCAGGAAGCCAAAAGGGCGATACAGCATACAAAAATTAGTATTTTCATGATCTTAAGTTTAGGATGTAAAACTATCTGTGCCCGTTACAGTCTCCTAATTGATTGCTGCACATACAGGCAATAATATTTGCAGGAAATACTAATCACCGGTTTAATGATTAAAGGATGAATGATTTTTTATTTATTTTATGAAAATAAATTGGATAACCTGAAAGCCTATCTCCGGCGCCAGTCAGCATTAAAGGATTAATGTCAATAATTCTTCAAATTTTTTTTCTTAGCTTCATTGCAGAAATGAGTCATTAATAACAGCATCATAATTATATAATAATGTCAATTTCAGATTTTATTGCAGGACAGGCTGCAGAAAGGCAGTCCTTGTTAAAAAAAATTCATGAAATAATCATCCAGGAAGATAAGACTGTGAGCGCATCTATAGAACCTATGATGAGAAACGAAATGATCGTTTATAAAGCAAATGCTGTTTTTAAATATGGTCTGTCAGGCGTGAAAAATTATATGTCGTTACATCTGATGCCCATTTACAGTTCACCCGTTTTATATGAAAAATATAAAGGCCTCTTAAACAAAGCCAATTTTCAAAAGGGCTGCATCAATTTTAAAAATGAAGAAGAAATGCCATTGAAAATTGTAAAGCAATTAATGCAGGATTGTTCTGCAATTGACCTCAGAGCAATGAGAGAAGCTTACCTGCAATCCAAATCCAAAAAGGGTTGACGTTTAACCCAGGTTACATTTTATTATGAAATTTAGTACACACTTTTTTTTTCTGTTCATTGTTTTTTTTAATGTGGTGACTGCAGATTCACAAATAAAAAAAGCACTGTTCAACAGAACTGTTGCCACTGTAATTGGAGATCTGAATAAAGACGGCCGTAAGGATCTGGTGATCGTTAAACAGGATACCGGCAGCGATACGTTGCCATACCGGTTGCAGGTATTTTTTATGGATAATAATAAAAAGTATCTGTCTGTTCTTGTATCTGACAGCTGCATACAGCCTGCTTTTCCTGATGGAAGAAATGTTTATGATAACGGTGTTTCTTTTGATACTGTTCTTATAGAGAACGGGGTGCTAACAATTAAGACAAACCTTTTGCGCGGCTGGTTTCAGCATCAATTCCGGTATCAACACAACCGCTTTGAATTGATCGGATATACTGAAGTGTCTTCTAACGGGTTGGGGGAAATGGACTTCATTGATTTTAATTTATCAACCGGTAAACGATCTGTCAGAACTGAAAACTACGAGACGGAAAAATTAATCAGTAAGCAATTAAAGATTATTAGGATCCGGCCCTTACCCAACCTGAAATATTTCAAACCAATGGACAACGATTACTATTAACCGGATTCAATTATGAACTGCTTTGTTGAGAAAGTAAATAATGATTTTATTCCTGTTTCATTTCAAAACATTTATTAATTTAGGTAAAACATTCAATTATGGAAACGAACGTTGACATCTATAATATATATTTTGACGCTGAAATTAATGCCGTTGTCATGAAGTGGAACGGTTATGCTACCAGTGAACAGTTTAAAGAAGGAACAGAACTGATGCTGAACACACTGATCCGTAATAATACTTCTAAAGTATTGGCTGATATTAAAGACATGGTGCTGATCGGGATGGAAGACCAGCAATGGCTGGACAAAACTTTCTTACCAAGGGCAACAGATTTCGGATTCAAAACAATTGCCATGATCTGGCCTGATCATTATTTTAATAAAGTGGCAGTAGAAAATATTTCTTATAAGATAGATCGCCAAAAACTTTCCATTAATTTCTTCGACGATCTTTCAGAAGCCAGGGCCTGGTTGAAAAACATTGATGCGGCTGTTAATAACTGATCAGCTTTTTTTGTAAACAATAATCAGGTTTTAAGATTTATTCCATGATAATTAAACAGGCAGTATGTATTTTATTTTTATGCAGTGTTTGCTTTGCCGGCAGCGCACAGACTGTGGCTACCGTAAATGATCTGGCAGCAAAACATCAGCAATGTCTTGATGCAGGAATTGATATGACCGGCTGCAGCCGCGGCTTTTGTGCCCAGATGGACAGCATGCTGAATGTTGTTTATAATAATTTCAGAACTAAACTTAATGTTTCAGGCAAAGAAGTTTTAAAAAAAGAGCAGATAGCTTGGTTAAAAAAAAGAGATGCTTATTATAAAAATCAGGATAAAATTTATCAGGATAATATTAAAAGTAAAAAATGGGGACCTGACATGCAAATGGTCACTTACGATGATAAAGCAGATTTTATCAAAGCGAGAGTGCTTGCCCTGATTAAACGCATGTATCAAACAGGGTAAAAAAAAATCGGATTACTTGCCAAAAACAACTCTGCTGCATTCCAATCAATTTTCTCCGAAGGGTCATTAATGATAAAGAAGCGTTTTAAATATAGCATTCATTATTAAACAGGGGAAGTGCTCTGGCTTTTTTTTACAGTCTTAAAATTATAAAGGCTGCAAAGTTGATTATTGCTTATCTTTTCCATCCATCCACAATTCATCCTTCTTCATTTTTAATCTTAAAAACACGTTGTATGAAAAAAATCTTTATTTTTTGCTTAAGTGGAATTTTGTTTTGTTCAAACAGCTTTGCTCAGCAGAATGTAGGCATCGGAACGAATACACCCAACAGCAGTGCCATTCTTGATGTCAGCAGTACCAGCAAAGGAATACTGGTCCCAAGAATGACCTCCAGTCAAAGAACAACTTCTATTGTAGCTCCGGCAACTGGATTGATGGTGTTTGATACAGACTCTGCCTGCTTTGTTTATTATGACGGCGCAGCATGGAATTTTGTAAGAGGAAAAAATAATGTCGCCAATGACTGGAGTGTTGGAGGAAATACAGGCACCAATCCCAATATCAATTTTATAGGAACAACTGATAATAAAGCGCTGCGCTTTAAATCAAATAATACCATTGCGGGCGAAGTCGGGGATACTACGCTCAATACATTGTTTGGATTATACGGGCCTATTCCGATGAAAGGAAAAGGAAATGCAGTGCTGGGTTATTTTTCATTGACAGGCAATACCACCGGCAGTTACAATGCTGCAGTTGGTATTAATGCGATGTATTTTAATACTACCGGCAATTATAATACTGCGATTGGAAGAGCTGCCTTGTTTTCCAATGCAGACGGTGTACACAATACTGCAGCTGGAGATGAAGCACTCGCCAATAGTAATTCCGGCTACTCCAATACCGGAATAGGAACACATGCGTTGTATTCCAATCAGGCAGGCAGCAATCTTGTAGCACTTGGAGATTCAGCTTTATACAGCAGCAATATTATTAACGGACAAAATACTGCAATCGGTTCCAAAGCATTGTTT
>JBDUCW010000017.1:0-53414 GCA_040003235.1 Ferruginibacter sp.
CTCGGGATCGAAAAGACCACCGTCGGGGTCGAGGAGAACTGCGGCATCACTGCGAAGCTGCCACACTTTGCATCGTTGGCATTGGGCGCTGCAGAGATCCCCATTTTGCAAATGCTCCGGGCTTATTCTATGTTTCCAAATAAAGGATTGAACACAACACCAATTCTGATGACAAGAATAGAAGATAAGAACGGAAATCTGTTGCAGCAATTTGAAGCAGAAACAAAACAGGTGATTGCAGAATCGGATGCGTATACCATGGTGACATTAATGCAGGGTGTTGTGAAATTCGGCACTGGTCGTTCACTTGCCAATTATAATATCCCTGTAGAAAAAGCGGGCAAGACAGGAACGACGAATGACAATGCCGACGGATGGTTCATGGGTTATACACCCGAGTTGATTGCAGGAACCTGGGTAGGTTGTGAAGATCCCTTTATACAGATTTACAGCGGTACCAGTGGTGGTAATGAAATGGCCTTGCCCAACTGGGGTAATTTTATGAAGAAAGTTTATGCCGATAAAAAATTGCCTTATGGAAAGCTTACTGCATTTGAAAAGCCGGCTAATATTGACAACTCACAAAGTTTTGCCGATGCCAATGAAATGGAAAGACTGGTGAATGTTGGCGACAGCAGCAATATGGATGATGTAAACAATGGCAGCAGCAATGATTATATAAATGAACCACCTTCAGATTTTAAAGACAATACGATTGCCAAACCGGTAACAGAAAAAGCAGATACCGGTAGATCCAGGATTGCAGAAAAAAAAGAAACACCGGTAACGCCAGCTATAAAGCCCGGAACACCTGCAGTTAAACCGGAAGATAAAACCAAAAAAACTACAACAGCGGCAAAGCCGAATGATTATTAAAAAGAAATACGTTTTAAGTTACACGTTATAAGTTTGGAGCTTTCGAAATTGGAAGCTCTTTTTTTTGGCTGGGATCATATCGTTGTTGAGAAATGTAGTTTCTAATATTCACGATCAAAGCTTGCATATAACTGGATTGTTTTGTAGCTTTCAAATCAATTTAAATTTTAAATCATGAATATTACATTACAACCCGGCGAAACAAAAATTGATACCTGGACCATTTTATATGTTCCTCCTAAAGGGGGGAAATTCAATGGTAAGCTCACTGTTACCAATAAGCGGTTACTATATGATGCCAAATTTGATGTGAGCGCCAAAGGACTGATGGAAGAATTTCTTTATGTAAAATGGGGCAGTGAAGGATTTCTGGAAATAAATAAGGAAGACATTGAAAATGTAGAAGTGACCAAAAGTTTTCTCAGTAAAAAATGCATTCTTACTTTAAAAGACGGCAGTAAACATACTTTCGATTACGGTGCTTTGAATATCGACAAATGTGCTGCAGCCATACAATCGAAATAATATTCACAATACGCTTATTTAATTTCCCTGCAACTGTTTTAAATGTTGCTGCAGCATTTGTTTCAGCTGCCGTTTTACGATAGAGCCCATCGTTTTGCATCTGGAAAAATGATCATTCTTAAAATGAATGTTCAACTCATTGCGCAATAACTGCACTTTATAATTTTCAGAGATCTCATCCTTGATCATGATGTTCAGTAACTCCATCAGTTGTTTACGGCCCGCAATAACGCGGTAAGCCATCGTGGTACGTTCTTCGGCCTGGTATTGTTCAATCACATCGGCGCTCAGACTTTTCAATACAAGATCTACATACTCAAAATTTTCTTTATAAAATTGTGGCAGGTATAAATTTTTCTTGCCTTCATAAGATTGCTGATCAAAATCAATGGCCCGGATGCGGTATTGATTGTCTTCGATATCAGGTGTAATGACCACCACAAAATTATAACTGCGCATGTCACCGAGCAATCTTGCAAAACACCGTTCATTGAATTTCACAAATTCCTTTGCAATGCGCACTTTATTGGTCTCCGGAAGATTTAAATAATCCTTTAAAAAAATATCACCCGGAATACCAGGAATATGTTCTTCCACCAATGTATTCTTATGGCAGAGAAAGGTAATGCGGTTAGGCGACAACAGGTGTTCGAGCTCCAGTCCGTAAATACGCGAAGCATCAGCAACTTTTATATAATAATGATCGTAATTGTCATTTACTTTATTAATAATGCGGATGCGGAAAGGCACGCTGTTGCCGAATTCGCAGAAATCGATGCGTTCTACATCAAGGTGTTTTGTATAACTGAGATCGCCTTCTGTTTTTAAGGTTGCATAAGTTTTAATCAACGCTTCTTTTAAAAATTCCATTTCCTTCAGATCATAAATCGCAGTTTCCCAATGCGTAAGTTTTCCTTTCTTATCTTTCAGTGCTGTGGAATAACGGTAATTGAGCAGGTCTTTGTAAACAACCGGAAGTTTCAGATCACGCCCATTGTTGCGGAGATAGCGTTGCAGTCCTTCACTTACGGGAAAGATCTCTTTCTTCATCATGGGCCGGTCTGTTTCTGTACTCAGCTTTGCATTGATGATCTCATTGAATTGCATGATATAAAGATAATACACTGGCGATTAACCGCGAAGGCACAAAGTGAGGAAGTATTTTTTGGCTTAGATGTTTTTCCACTCATTAATATTGAGAATAATGCCTGCCTGCCGGCAAGGCAGGGCTAACTAAGTTCAGATTTTAATCGCGCTTTTTGCCGGAAAGACGGGAAGTTGATAAGTATAATCGGCAACATGGAAGGTCTATTTGCATTTCATCACCAAATCATCAAATTACCAAATTGCTACATCTCTTTCGTCTTTGCGGCAATATTCCCACATTCTTTTTATCAATTGTTGTTTTACCGGATTTATGTTGTATGTTTGCATTTCATATTTGATGCAATTTGCATTACGTTAGTTAACATTTTCTGCTACGCATTTTCTGCCAAGTTAGTTTTAGTTTTCTGCCCGTGCACTTTCTCAGATGATTTTTTAAATTTATAATTACATAAGAATGAACATGTATGTTTCAAACTTAAGCTTCAACGTTCAGGATGAAGACTTAAAAGAATTTTTTACAGAGTATGGCGAAGTTACTTCTGCCAAAGTTATTACCGACAGAGAAACAGGCCGCAGCCGCGGTTTTGGTTTTGTTGAAATGAGTGATGATACTGCTGCTCAAAAAGCAATGACTGAATTAAATGGTGGTATGGTTGAAGGCCGTGCTATCAGCGTTACAATCGCTAAGCCTCGTGAAGAGAAAAGCGGTGGTAACGGTGGACGTCGTTCTTTCAGCAACAGCAATGGTGGCGGTGGAAGCCGTTGGTAATCTGTAACAGAACTTAATAAAAAGAGGCTGTGAGGCCTCTTTTTTTATGTGCATTCGCCACGGATGGCACGGAACCACACGGAATGAGTTTGCCACGAATGAAAGGAATGAACACGAATGATTTGTCTAACCTAAAATTGGAAACCAAACAAACTCCCCTCTCTTTTTGGAGAGGGGCTGGGGGTGAGGCTTATCTGACGAATCCAAATTCAAACAAATAAAAAAGCCCCGCAAAAGCGGGGCTATGAATAAAAAATATAAAACGTTCTTATAACTTCGAAACAATCCCATCTACAATTCCATAAGCCACACTTTCTTTCGGGCCCATCCAATAATCACGATCAAAATCTTTCAGAATTTTTTCTACGGTCTGGCCGCAATTTTTAGCAAGTATTTCCGCTCCCATCTGTTTTGTTTTCTGCATCTGTTCTGCCATGATTTCCAGGTCAGCACTTACACCCTGTCCACCACCACTCGGCTGATGGATCATTACTTCGCCATTAGGAAAAATAAACCGCTTTCCTTTTGTGCCACCGCTTAATAAAATACTTCCCATACTTGCCGCCATGCCCATACATACGGTACTCACGGGACTGCTGATCATCTGCATGGTATCGTACATTACCATGCCGCTGGTAACCATACCACCCGGACTGTTGATGTAAAAAGTAATGTCTTTTCCCGGATCAATGGCATCAAGATATAAAAGACGTGCAGTAATATCCTTTGCGCTTTTATCATCTACCACGCCCCACAAAAATATTTTGCGTTGTTCAATAAATTTTTTGTCAAACTGCCAGCCACTCATCATCTTTTCCATCGGGTTTTCCGGCAAATTGATTTCAGGACTTTCATCCTCCATTTTTTTATATTGATTGAAATTCATTGATTAAAATTTTATACGTTTGATAATTTGAAAAGAGAAATTCACTTAGTCTTTCTTATCTTTTTTAGGATTGGTCAATAATACTTCGTCAACTAATCCATACTCTTTTGCTTCAGGTGCGGTCATCCAGTAATCGCGCTGACAATCCGCAGCCACTCTTTCAATTGACTGACCAGAGTGAAAAGAAATTACTTCATACAATTCCTGTTTGATCTTCTTTACTTCTTTCACCGTGATTTCGATATCACTTGCCTGTCCCATAGCACCGGCACTTGGCTGATGCATCATGATACGGCTGTGTTTTAAAGCTGTACGCTTTCCTTTCGCGCCTGCACACATTAATACCTGGGCCATACTGGCAGCCATACCCGTACAAATGGTAGCAATGTCTGGTGTAATAAACTGCATGGTATCGTAAACACCCATACCGGCATACACACTTCCACCCGGACTGTTGATGTACATCTGAATGTCTTTATGGCGATCAGTACTTTCCAGAAAAAGCAATTGTGCCGTTACGATATTAGCCACTTCATCAACGATCGGATATCCGAGAAAGATAATACGATCCATCATCAACCGGCTGTACACATCCATTACCGCAATATTCATTGGACGTTCTTCAATGATATTCGGGGTAAGGTTGGTTACGTTATGTTTGAGATAACTGTCCAGCGTATTGCTGCTGATACCTTTGTGCTTTACAGCATATTTTTCAAATTCTTTACTAAAGTTCATTCTGTTGTTATTATATGATGAGCAAATATATGTTGTTTATGTTTGTTGTTTGTTGTTAGTGGTTTGTTGTTTATTAAACTCATGAGGTATGTAGAATTGTTTCAAAACCATGCACAACAAACTACAAACTGTTTCTAATCCCTGCTCCTGCCCTGGTAAATCAAAATGTACTGCACCAGCATTGCGAGCGAAGCAAGTGCTGCAACCACATAAGTTAAGGCCGCCCATTTCAATGCGTCCTTTGCCTGGTCATGTTCTGTGCTCGTAGTGATGTTAGCTGATTCTAACCATTTTAATGCTCTTGCACTTGCATCAAATTCCACGGGCAAAGTTATTACCGAGAACAGTGTCGTGACAGCAAACAGAATAATACCGATCAGCAATATAGTTGGATTGCCATGTCCGAATCCCATAAAACCAAGACCTGCAATAATTACCCATTGTGAAAGGTTGCTGCTGATCTGAACTGCCGGCACGATTTTACTACGGAGCATCAACATAGAATAAGCGGTTGCATGCTGTACAGCATGACCGCATTCATGTGCAGCCACTGCAGCCGCGGCAACGTTTCTGCCTTCATAAACATCCGGACTGAGGTTCACCGTTTTTTTTAGTGGATCATAATGATCGGATAAAAAACCATTTACTGAAGTGATCTGCACATCATAAATGCCATTATCGTGAAGCATTTTCTCAGCTATTTCTTTACCGCTCATGCCACGACTGGTGGGCACTTTACTGTATTGTGAAAATTTACTTTTCAGCCTGAACTGTACCGCCATTCCCAACAACATGAAAATAAGCGATATTGCTATAATACCAAATGTCATTGTCGTTTTTTAAAGTAGGGAAGTTGACAAAAAGCATTCCCGCTTTAAAAAACTGCCATTTTAGCAAAAGAAGATCATACAGAGGACATACCTGCTTATATTTATACTTTATTCTATATTGTTTGTTTATGAAAAATCAAATGAAGGTCAGTACAATTGTGCTTATTGGATTTGTACTGTTGAAATTTGCATTACAGTATATTGTGATCAGTCCGGATTATGAACTGCACCGTGATGAATATTTGCACCTCGACCAGGCCAATCATCTTGCTGCCGGTTATTTTTCTGTGCCTCCATTTACTTCCTGGATTGCGTTATTAATAAAATTGCTGGGCAATACTTTTTTCTGGATAAAATTTTTTCCTGCATTATTCGGTGCTCTCACATTAATTGTGGTATGGCAGATTGTAAAAGAACTGAACGGACAATTATATGCAAAATCACTGGCTGCTTTCGCGATTATTTTTTCCATGATCACACGGTTGAATATTCTGTTTCAACCCAACTCATTTGATGTGCTGAGCTGGACACTTGTTTATTGGTGCCTGATCAGATTTTACAAAACAAACAATGCGAAACAGCTTTTATGGATGGCATTCTTTTTTGCAATCGGTATGCTGAATAAATATAACCTGATCTTTCTTGCTGCAGGGTTATTGCCGGCTGTTTTACTTACCAATGGGAAGAACCTGATCAGTAACCGGTTTACTTATCTTGCTTTGTTGATCATTCTTGTAATCCTTACTCCCAATATCATCTGGCAATACAATAATCATTTCCCGGTATTTCATCACATGCACGAGCTTGCGGCAACACAATTGGTTAATGTAAAAAGAAGTGACTTTGTAATCAAACAGTTTTTATTTTTCCTCGGGTCCTTATTTATTATCATCGCAGCGTGGATTGGCTTTTTGAAATATCCACCCTTTAAAAAATTCCGCTTTATATTTTACAGTTATTTGATCATTCTTGCCATCTATACTTATTTTAAAGCGAAGGATTATTATGCAGTTGGCTTGTACCCGGTACTGATCGCTTTTGGAAGTGTTTACCTCGAATATGTTTTATCAACTGCAAGATTCAGAAAACTGATCAGGCCCATATTATTTGTAATCATACTCGGTTTATTTCTTCCTCCATTTTATGCGGTGTTTCCGATTTTAAATCCGGAACAGATCAAACAACATTCGGGAAGATTTAAAAAATATGGCGTACTGAAATGGGAAGATGGAAAAGATCACCAGCTACCTCAGGATTTTGCAGACATGCTGGGCTGGAAAGAATTGGCATATAAAGTTGACAGCATTTACAATTCTATTCCAAAGGAACAGAACACCATAGTGATCTGCGAGAATTATGGAGAAGCAGGCGCTATCAATTATTATTCAATCAACAAAAATATTCATGCGGTTTCTTTTAACGCAGATTATATCAACTGGTTTCCGCTTGATCATGAAATCAATAATATCATTGCTGTTAAAGAAGATGGTTCAACGATCAGTGATAGCGACAAAAAAAATTTCGGTACAATTATAGAAGTTTCAATGATCGAAAATAAAAATGCAAGAGAATACGGAACGAAAATTATTTTATTAAAAGATGCAACCTCTTCCATCAATACTTTTCTACTGAATAAAATAAGTAAGTATAAAAACGAAAATCAATAGGCACAAATAAAAAGAGGCTACTGTTAAAGTAACCTCTTTCATATAGTTGGTAAACGGCCGGACCGCAGGTATTTATTTTTTGTATTGTGGTATCAATCCGCTCACTAATGTTGTCATTTTTTTAATGCTCTCATCATTGAGAATACCTTTCTTAAATTCAGCAAGGATCTCAGGATATTTATTTTCCATTTCCAGTAAGAAATGTTCTTCAAAATCCTTCATTTTATTTACAGGCACTTCGCGAAGTAAACCTTGTGTACCAAGATAGATAATTGCAACCTGCTTCTCTACACTGAACGGTGTGTATTGTGCCTGTTTCAGGATCTCCACATTACGGGCTCCTTTATCAAGAACAAGTTTTGTTGCAGCATCCAGATCACCACCGAATTTAGAGAACGCTTCCATTTCACGGTACAATGCCTGATCGAGTTTTAAAGTACCTGCTACTTTTTTCATGGACTTGATCTGTGCATTACCACCCACACGGCTTACGCTGATACCCACGTTGATGGCAGGACGTATACCTGAGTTGAACAGGTTACCTTCCAGGAAAATCTGTCCGTCGGTAATAGAAATCACGTTGGTTGGAATATATGCAGAAACGTCACCAGCCTGTGTTTCAATAATAGGCAAGGCTGTTAAGGAACCGCCGCCTTTGATCATATGTCTGATACTGTCAGGAACATCGTTCATATTTTTTGCTACCGAATCATCACTGATCACTTTGGCAGCTCTTTCCAGTAAACGGCTATGCAGATAGAATACATCGCCTGGATAAGCCTCACGTCCGGGTGGGCGACGGAGCAATAATGATACCTCACGGTAAGCAACAGCCTGTTTGGAAAGATCATCATAAATGATCAAAGCAGGCCTTCCAGTATCACGGAAAAATTCACCTATAGCAGCGCCCGCAAACGGAGCATAGAACTGCTGTGGTGCAGGATCGCTTGCAGAAGCAGCAACAATGGTTGTATAAGCCATCGCACCATTTTCTTCCAGTGTTTTCATGATACCTGCAATGGTACTGGCTTTCTGGCCGATCGCCACATATATGCAATAAACAGGTTTGCCTGCTGCAAAAAATTCTTTCTGATTAATAATGGTATCTACGCAGATGGCAGTTTTGCCGGTCTGACGGTCGCCGATCACCAGTTCACGCTGGCCACGGCCAATAGGAATCATCGCATCAATTGCTTTGATACCTGTCTGCAATGGTTCTTTTACCGGTTCACGAAAAATAACGCCAGGAGCTTTGCGTTCCAATGGCATTTCATATAATTCACCTGCAATCGGGCCTTTACCATCAATTGGATTACCGAGTGTATTGATCACACGTCCTACAAGTCCTTCTCCCACTTTGATGGAAGCGATCTGTCCGGTACGTTTAACTTTATCTCCTTCACGGATACCGGCGCTGTCGCCCATCAATACCACACCCACATTATCTTCTTCAAGATTTAATGCAATGGCCTTCACTCCGTTTTCAAATTCCACGAGTTCACCGGAACGAACATTGTTCAAACCGTAAACACGGGCAATTCCATCACCGACCTGGAGAACGGTTCCTACTTCTTCTAAACTGGCGCCTGCATTAAAATTGCTCAGCTGCTGGCGGAGTATTGCCGAAATTTCATCTGGTTTGATTTCTACCATAGTTTATAAAATTAAATAGCTGATATGCTGGATGAGTTGTAAGAAAGCTACCTGCGATCCTGTCAACTTTTCAACCTACCGACCCGTATTTTAAATTGGTTGCAAAGGTAGGGGTTGAAAGGCGGAATGGCAAAAATTTGAAAAGAAAATAAGGCTGTTTTTTCACATAGATATTAATCAAACGGCCGGGATGAAATTATATACTTCCGGGGTTAATTTTATGAAGAGAAAACCATTTCAGGGATATCGCCTTCCACGATTAATTTACCGGCTGTTTTGCTGACGATCTCTTCAACAGTAACGCCTGGCGCACGTTCCAGCAATCTGAATCCATTTTCGGTGATATCGAGTACGGCCAATTCGGTCACTATTTTTTTTACACATCGCCTGCCGGTGAGCGGGAGACTGCATTGTGGTAATAATTTACTTTCTCCTTTGGGATTGCTATGCATCATGGCCACGATAATATTTTTGGCACTTGCCACCAGGTCCATGGCACCGCCCATTCCTTTTACCATCTTGCCGGGGATTTTCCAGTTGGCAATATCGCCCTGTTCACTAACCTCCATTGCTCCTAGTACAGTAAGATCCACTTTTCCCGCGCGGATCATGCCGAAACTCATGGCGCTGTCAAAAAAAGCAGAGCCCGGAACTGTAGTGATGGTCTGTTTTCCCGCATTGATCAGATCGGGATTTTCCTCACCTTCAAGTGGAAACGGACCCATACCGAGCAATCCATTCTCACTTTGCAAAACCACATTAATTCCTTTGGGAATATAGTTGGCCACAAGTGTTGGAATACCAATTCCAAGATTGACATAAAAGCCATCCTGCAATTCTTTAGCGATACGTTGTGCGATCTGATTTTTATCTAATGCCATAGCGTTGATGTGTAAATGTGAAAATATGAAGAGGTGAAAATTTTATAGGCTTAAACAGCAAGTCTTTATTTATAATAATACTTTGCAAGAAGAGGAATCTTCACATCTTCACATCTCCACATCTCCACATCAAATTTTCTTCCTTACCGTTCTCTGTTCAATCCTTTTTTCATAATTCATTCCCTGGAAAATGCGGTGAATATAAATTCCCGGCGTATGAATATGGTCGGGATTGAGTTCTCCGGCAGGAACCAGTTCTTCCACTTCCGCGATAGTAATTTTTCCGGCCATTGCCATCATCGGATTAAAATTTCTTGCTGTCTCTTTAAAGATCAGGTTGCCATCGGTATCTCCTTTCCATGCTTTTACCAATGCATAATCAGCATCAAAAGCATATTCCAGTAAATACTCACGGCCATTAAAGTTGCGTGTCTCTTTTCCATCCGCGATCTCAGTACCTACTCCTGCAGGTGTAAAGATTGCGGGCATGCCATATCCTGCTGCCATGCAACGTGTAGCGAGTGTTCCCTGTGGTATCAGTTCCACTTCCAGTTCGCCACTGAGCAATTGTCTTTCAAATTCTGCGTTCTCCCCAACATACGAAGAGATCATTTTTTTTACCTGCTTTTGTTTCAGCATTAACCCAATACCGAAATCATCCACGCCCGCATTGTTGGAAATGCAGGTGAGATTTTTGCAATTCTTCTGTACCAATGCTGCAATGCAATTTTCAGGAATGCCGCAGAGTCCAAAGCCGCCCAGCATCAGCGTGTTTCCGTCGCTGATATCATTGATTGCTTCCGCAGCATTTTCATATACTTTATTGATCATGGCAATTTTTTTTTGACAGTGCTGTCGGGCGCCGGTATAATTTTATCCCGGTCCCGGATCACGCGCTGCGAAATACTGTCGAGTATCGCAGTCATTACAACGGGATGTTTTTTATAGTACTCGTAACTCTTGTAATAATCTTCCCGGCTGACTGAATTGATGGCAAAGATCTGGTTCTGCAATTTGATATTTTCCGCACTCATATTTTTTGCAGAATCTTTCGCGATAAAATTTTCTGTAAAAACATCTGCACGGATAATATCCCACATTACCGTCTGCATTTTTTCCGGTTTCAGTATTCCCGATGGAATTCCGGACTTACAGGAAAAGAAAAGCAGTACTGAAAAAAATAACAGTCTGGTCATTTCAATTCGTCTTTATACTTATTGAGATTGGTAAGATCAAGTTTTGAAAGCAGTTCCTTTGCCCGTTGTTTGTCCTGCGGCAGTGCTTTCGAAAAAATACTGATCAGCTCTTTTGATTTTCCCTGGAAAAAAAATTGATTGATCATCGTATTCGGGTTATCTGTATTAAAATTATTCAGCAGGTTGAGCACGTTCATTACTTCCACACGGGCCGCATTCGGATCGTCGTATAATTTATCCATACCCATTCTGTAATAATTATAATATACATCGTGCATGATCGTGTAACGGCTGTTCACCATATTTTCTACCAGCCAGTAACGGTTCCGGATACCATCGAATGCTTTCCATCCACTGATACCGCGTCCATCCGGCGCATTGTTCACAATATTCTGAGCTTTCTGGAAAAAAGGGTCTCCACCTCTTGGCGAAAAGGAATCGTAGTCAAATGCAAGGATCATGTAAGCATAATAAGCCATGACTGCTGTAAGGTTACTAACATTAGCATCCGAACCTGAAATGCGGGTTTCGTTAAAATCGAGCTGCTGAAACTCAACATATTTGAATTGTACATTTTCATCCTGAAAATTAATGATCGGCGAAATATACGAACTGTTGAAAACGGGCCTGGCAGCCTGTATGGTCAATGAAGCGCTGTAAACATTGGCATCACTGGTAGCATCAAGATTAAGCAGGAAATTACATTCGATCTTTTCATTGGGCAGAAAATTGTCACTCGTCCATTTCCGGTTGTTAAGAAAATTCATTAATGCGGTCTGCAATGTATTGAACACATTCTTATTTACATTACTTCCTATTCTTGAAGTATTGATGGTGACCTTTGCCAATAGTTCCTGAGCCTGTGTTGCTGTTACTAAAAACAGGAGCGGAATTAAAATGAGTTTACGCATATATTTTTTTTACAATGACATTCACGATATCTGCTGCGACTTCTTTTTTTGATTTTAATCCAAAGGAACATTCATTTCCTTCTTTATCAAAAATAGTAATTTTATTGCTGTTGCTTCCAAAGCCTGCACCTGCATCCCTTAAACTGTTAAGCACAATCATATCTGCATTTTTCGACGCAAGTTTTTTCAGCGCGTATTCTTTTTCATTATTCGTTTCCAACGCAAACCCTACCAGAAACTGGCCATCTTTTTTTTTCTCTCCCAGGCTTTTAAGAATATCTTTTGTTTTGGTAAGTTCCAGTGAAAATTTTTCTTCGTTCTTTTTTAATTTTTCAGAAGCGATATCTGTAATGCTGTAATCGGCTACTGCCGCACTCATTACGGCGATATCAATTGTTGCAAATATTTTATTACAGGCTTCATACATTTCTTCTGCAGACTTTACATGGATGATTTTAATTCCTGCGGGAACTTTTTCTGCCGAAGGCCCGAGAACAAGGGTTACCTGTGCACCCCGTTTCATTAATTCTTCGGCGATGGCAATTCCCATTTTACCGGAGGAATAATTGCCAATGAACCGGACTGGATCAAGGGCTTCGTGGGTAGGCCCGGCCGTTACCAATGCTTTTTTGCCTGCGAGTTCATTCTGAACAGAAAAAAAATCAGTAAGATAATTTACAATCGCTTCCGGTTCTGCCATCCGGCCTTCGCCCACCAGACCACTTGCGAGTTCACCATTATCAACCGGAATTATTTTATTGCCAAAGGAATGAATAGTCTGAAGATTATTTTTTGTTGAGGGATGAAGCCACATATCTTCATCCATGGCAGGAGCAACAATTACGGGGCAGGTTGCCGAAAGATATACTGCCATCAATAAATTATCGCAATTTCCACCAGCCATTTTTGCCAGTGTATTACAACTGAGCGGCGCAATGATCATTGCATCAGCCCAGCGGCCGAGCATTACATGATTGGCCCAGGAAGTTCCGTCAGAGAGTTCAGTAAGTACATTGTTTTTTGATAAAGTGGAAAGGGTTAATGTGGTAACGAAATCTTTTGCCGCCGGAGTGATGATCACTTTTACTTCGGCCCCGGCTTTTACCAAGAGCCTTAACAGCACTGCCGATTTATAAGCGGCAATGCTTCCTGTAATACCCAGTATTATTTTTTTTCCGTTCAACATAAAAAAATCCCGCATGATGCGGGACTAAAAATATAACATCTTATCTAAAGAATATGCAAAATAGCCAACAGTATGCTTAACTGAAAAGATCCTCTTCGTTTTTGCGGAAATACACTTTATCTTCTAAAAATTCAGCTGTAGCAAGCAAAGCCGGATTGGGCATGCGTTCATAAGCTCGGGATATTTCTATCTGCTCTTTATTTTCATGAATTTCTTCCAGGCTGTCGGTATGGCTGGCAAATTCTTCCAGTTTATTATGCAGTTCTTCTTTCAAAGAAATATTAATCTGATTGGCTCGTTTTGCAATCACTGCGATAGACTCGTAAAGATTACCGGTCTTTTCTTTCAGTTCACTCAATTTTTTAGGCTCCACCACATTGCTGGTGTTAGCGCTTTGCTGACGCCGTAATTTGCTCATTTTTTATTTCTTTTATATTGTTTAAACTAAGTTTACTGTAATCTTCTGCACTTTTGAGTAGTTTGCTTTCGGGAAAACGATCTACAAAATCCTGGTATTCGGTTACTACTTTCTCATAACGTTCTACCTGTTTGTCGGTAATACTCAGTTTTGCATACTGATAATAAGAACGAACAACCATCAACTTATATTCTTCACCTTTCAGACTTTCAGGATAATTATTCATCAGTGTTGAAAAAGAAAGTGCAGCAGCCCGATACTGGCCCAGGTTAAAATAAAGTTGTGCGGCCCTGTACTCTTTCAGCTCCAGTTTTTCGCGGCATTTTTCTATTATATCAGTTGCATCCTGTATTCTTGCCGAGCCGGGATGTGTATTGATGAATACCTGCATCATTGCCATTGCCTTACTTGTATTGGTTTGCTCCAGTTCCAGTTTAGGACTTTCCTTATAAAAACAATAAGCCTGCATATAGTCCAGTTCTTCTGCTTTGGGACTGTTGGGAAAAACCTCAATAAAACCTTTAAACAAATTTTCTGCATCGCGATACAAACCCATGTAGTAATGACAATACGCATACCGGTAGTAGATATCTTCAAATTTCTGAGTGCCTTTGAATACCGGGAAAATTTCTTCATATAAGTCGCGGGCATATTTATACCGCTTGGCTTCGTAATACTCATCAGCCTTTTTCAGCTTATACTCATAATCTTTACTCTTCATTACCTTATTGTAATGATTACAACCAGTAACTGCCACCAATAAAATAAGCGCTGTAAATGATACTTTGATAAAATTCATAAAGGATTGCAAAATTAAACGATTTTATTCAAAAATGCCGGTAAAAATAAAGACTTCCAAAAAACAGGCGTTAAGGATTATATAAAACACTCAATTTCAGTTCTTAGCCAATAAAAAAACCCGCCTCGTAATTGAGACGGGTTTCATTGAAAAAAATCGATCTATATAGGTAATTTCTTAATTACACTTGATATCAACTGTGTTCTTGTCACCAGCTGTACTGTCATCACAATTGCTCGTGATCCTGTCAGAACTGATACCTTCTTTTTCTACCAGGTATTTGGTAATGGCTTCATTTCTTTTGTTGCAGACAGCCTGCTCTGCTTTTGAAGTTTTCCAGTATCCTGTGATAGAAATTTTACAATCCGGATGATCTTTCATTTTAGCAGCAACAGAAGCAAGCATTGCTCTTGCATCACCACTCAGTGTTACAGCATTTCCTTTAAAGCTGATACTTGGGTAATCGCATGGGCAGGCAGGTTTAGACTCTCTCATTGCGCTATCAACCTTGTTGCAGCAATCAGGTGTAGGGCATTTACCAACACCATCAGCATCTACGGGTTGACATTCTGTAGGAGTGATCAGCTGTTTGTCTTTACAATCAGGCACACCGTCACCGTCTGTATCTCTTGTTACACCATGTGTATCAACAGGGCAACCTGCGGGTGTATTCGGTTCGCGATCCAGGTGATCGCACACACCATCACCATCAGCATCTTCGCACTGTACCGGTTTTGGAACCTTGGTGCGGTTCTTCTTCAGTTCGTCGTAAGCATAATCCAATGGATTGATCCACCACAATGGCTCTACGGCTTTAGAACCAAGATTGACATTGATGCCTAAAGAAACATAATTGTAAGAATCAAAGTCTGCTGTAAGAGCCGCATCACCAAATGATTGCTCCTGCCATTGCTGTCCATCTAACAAGTCATCTTTAACCAATGTAAAGCGGTCTTCCAGTGCAAGATTTACTCTTTTACTTAATTTAAAAGCAATACCTGCCAGTAAAGTACCGGAAGGCTTGAATGTATTTTTTCCGAATACAGGCCGACGGGTTCCCTGTGCATTTGCTTCTGTTTCGTAAGTATCATCCATTCCGTCTTTCAAAGCCTTGCGAACATTTTTACGGTTCTTATACGTGTTAGCCTGTGTAGTGAATACAGTTTTAAACAACGCTTCATAATTCGTATTCTTGGATTCATCATAAGCATTTACCATGGTATGATATAAAGTTCCTCCGATACCAGCTCCGACATAAACATTGAATCCTGATTTTTGCTTATGAAAACGTACATTATTCAATGTAAATATTCCCTGCAGGCTTAAGTCCTGGATATGCGTTTTGTAATTATAATAAACGAGATCGTAAGGAGCAGTAGACGATACTGTTCCTGTAAGGGGGCCTGAATTCAATCTGGTTGGTGCATTATAACGAACAGCCGCAGGAAGATTTAAGCCCCAAGCCGGGTTCTTTGCAAAATTCTGTGACTCAAGATAGTTCATTCCTTTGGCCATACCATTGATATACTGTGCACGCAATGAGAACAGGTATCCCAAAGCTTTGCGCACGTGAACATCAAAACCAAATGTAGGCAGTTTGGAAGATACGTCACCACTAACGGTGAGCATTCCAATAGAGGCACCCACTTCCCACATATTTCGGGGTTTAGCCGGGAAATTGTAAGTGTTATTCCAGAATTCATTTTGCTGCGGCATATGCTTTGGCGGAATAACCGCAGAGTCATATGCGTTGTAGCCGTCGGTCTGACCGAAGGCAACGGCGCTGAAGAGCATGAAGAGCCCTAATAATAATTTGTACTTTTTGCTTGACATAACTTAATGGTTAATAAGATTTTCGAAAAATACGAGTCGATTAAATGCAAAAATATCATTTGAATGGTAATAAGCAAAATTTTTTAGCTTTTATTTAGCTTGCAGGTTTATTTTGTTTACCCCAAAAAGGCTATAAATCCAGCTCTTAAAAATTAAATTTTAGTTTGATAAGACTTCATTCCTATGAATCAGTTGTTCTGTTGTATGCATTCATTTCTAACTGTTGTGGATGGATATTTCCATTATTGCTTTTTCCGGAGGACGAATAATTTATTTTAACAGCGATACATACTGCATTATATTGCCTAAATTTTTGAATGGATTTTGTGAAATCAATTATAGGAGAAGAACTGAACACTTTTGAAAAAAAGTTTGCAGAAGCGGTGAAAGGCAATGTGCCCTTGCTTGACCGTATCATGAAATATATCATTAAAAGAAAAGGCAAGCAGTTGCGCCCCATGTTCGTATTCCTGAGTGGTAAACTTCATGGCGATATCAATGAAAGCACTTATCGTGCAGCAGCACTGGTAGAGATCCTGCATACCGCTACACTGGTACATGATGATGTGGTGGATGAATCTTTTGAACGGAGAGGATTTTTTTCTATCAATGCTTTGTGGAAGAATAAAATTGCTGTGCTTGTGGGCGATTACCTGTTGTCAAAAGGATTGCTTTTATCCACTACTCACAATGATTTTAAACAGTTGCACATTTTATCAGAAGCAGTTCAGCAAATGAGTGAAGGCGAATTGCTGCAGATAGAAAAGGCCCGCAAACTGAATCTGAAAGAAGACATTTACTTTGAGATCATCCGCAATAAAACGGCCTCTTTGCTTTCATCAGCCTGTGCAGCCGGCGCCTGGAGTACCAGTAATGATGAAGAAATCACCGCTAAAATGAAGCTGTTTGGGGAAAAGGTTGGTATTGCCTTCCAGATAAAAGACGATCTGTTTGATTATGGAAAAGAAGACATCGGCAAACCAACGGGTAACGATATAAAAGAAAAAAAACTTACGCTCCCGTTAATATACACCCTCAACACAGTTCATTCCTCCCTCCGCAGAAGTATTATCTACACGATCAAAAACGAAAATAAAAATCCGCAGAAGGTAAAGCAGGTAATCGATGCTGTGGTTGCAGCAGGCGGTATCAAATATGCTGCCGCAAAAATGAATTTATACCGCGATGAAGCCCTCGCTATTTTACATACCTTTCCTCAAAATGAAGTTCGGGATACTTTGGAAAAACTGGTCCGCTATACAACAGACCGGAAATATTAATCCGGCATCTCACAAAAAAACATAATTGAGTTTGGAGAAAAGATGGAATATACTGCAGGCTGATGAATCGGCCGTAACAGCACTTCAGCAATCGCTTAAAGTGAATAAAAAAATTTGCAGGATTCTCCTACAAAGAGGTTTTGAAACATTTGAGCAGGCAAAAAATTATTTCCGGCCATCGCTTTCTGATCTGCATGATCCTTTTTTAATGAAAGATATGGACAAGGCTGTAAGTCGTATCCAGACTGCTTTTGAAAGTAAAGAAAAAATTCTCGTATTTGGTGATTATGATGTAGATGGTACAACTTCTGTAGCCTGCATGTACCGTTTTCTTTCTAAAATATATGAACCTGCACTACTTGATTTTTATATCCCACACAGATACCGCGAAGGATACGGCATTAGTAAAATGGGAATCGACTTTGCAGCAGCAAATAATTTCAGTCTCATTATTTCGCTTGATTGCGGAATAAAATCCGTTGAACTTATTGCGTATGCAAAAACATCAGGTATTGATTTTATTATTTGCGATCATCATTTGCCGGATGAAATTTTACCTGATGCAGTTGCCATCTTAAATGCCAAACAAAAAGATTGTAATTATCCTTATAAAGAATTGTGCGGATGTGGTGTTGGATTTAAACTCATTACCGCACTGGCGCAGCAATTCAGTATAGAAGAAGAACATTATCATTGTTATCTGGATCTTGTTGCAACAGCCATTGCCGCAGACATTGTTCCCATGACAGGCGAGAACCGTGTGCTTGCTTTTTATGGATTGCAGCAGATCAATACCAATCCATGCCCGGGTATTAAAGCATTGATTGAACTCGGTAACATAAAAACAAAACTAAGTATCACCAATGTTGTTTTTGTAATTGCTCCGAGAGTGAATGCTGCCGGCCGCATGGATGATGCCCGCAAAGCCGTACAGTTGTTCATCGAGACCGATACAAAAAAAGCTTTTGAAATTGCTGAATTGTTACACAGCGATAACAGCGACCGCAAAGAAGCCGACAGCAGTATCACAGAAGAAGCATTGGAGATCATTAATGCTGATCAGTCGCTCATTGAAAAAAAATCGACCGTTGTATACAGGGAGCATTGGCATAAAGGTGTGGTGGGTATTGTTGCATCCAGACTGATCGAAACTTATTACCGGCCCACAGTGGTATTAACACAGAGTTCGGGCATTGTAACAGGGAGTGCAAGAAGTGTTCAGGGTTTTAATTTATATGAAGCCATTCATGCCTGCCGTGAAAATCTGCTGGGATATGGCGGTCATTTTGCGGCTGCAGGGTTGTCGATGCTTCCGGAAAATGTGGGCGCCTTCAGTAATATGTTTGAAGCAGTTGTTTCTTCTACTATTCCACCGCATTTATTGATCCCCGAACTGATCATTGATGCCGAAGTAAAATTCAGTGAACTCAATCCTGTTTTTTATGATATCCTTTGCCAGATGGAACCTTACGGGCCCGAAAATATGCGGCCGGTATTTATTGCAAGAAATGTATCAGACAGCGGTTACAGCAAAATTGTAAAAGATCTTCATGTAAGATTTGTGGTTAAACAGGATGATATAACCATCACCGGCATTGGTTTCAACATGGCAGATAAATTTCATTTACTGCAATTGCAGAAAAATATTGATATCGTTTTCTCCCTTGATGAAAATGAATGGAATGGCGCAAAGTCGCTGCAACTGAAAGTAATTGATATAAGAACTAGTTTAGATGGTTCAGATAGTTTAGAAAAACGGCAATCTTGAAAGAGCCTGTATTACTTAAAACGTATAACGTATAACCTATAACGTACAACTTATAACTTCTTCATGAAATATCTGCGCTACTTTTTATATCTCGCGTTCAATTGGAACCTGCGTATTGCGTGGTACATTATCAAAACTGAAATCAAAGGCGAAAAAAAATATGGTATCGATACTACCGGTGCAGATGAATTGAAACAGCTTGAAAAAAAAGGCGTTGATATCGATCACTCCACCATTTATATGCCGGCCAATTATAAAATGCTGGAAGAACTTTTTACAGCAACTGATCTTAAGGATTGCAAACATTTCCTCGATATCGGTTCAGGAAAAGGAAGGGCTTTGTGTGTGGCTGCTCACTATGGTGCAACAAAAGTTACGGGCATCGATTTTTCCAGGGAACTTTCTTTGGCTGCAAAAAAAAATCTTGACAGTACACAGAAAAAATTTACAGCTCTTCAATATAACATCGTCAACAATGATGCTTTTTACTATGAGATCCCCGCTGATGTTGATATTATTTTCCTGTTCAATCCATTTGACGAAGTGATCATGAGCGGCGTTGCAGAAAATATCGAGATCAGTTACGAAAAAAATCCAAGGCCGATAACTATCATTTATGCAAACCCGATATGCAAAGATCTATTTCTTGAGATGGGCTTCAAAGAAAGCTTTCATGTACAGAAAATGAAATACCTGGAAGCAATTATTTTGAAAAGGTTATAGGTTGTAAGTGATAAGTTGTAAGTAAAGATTTCTAACTTATTACTTACAACTTATCACTTACAACTTATTACTTACAACTTATTACTTACAACTTATTACTTACAACTTATTACTTAGAACTTTCTTAACTCATCAATTCAACACTCCTGTTTATAAAATTGGTAAGACTGTTTCCTTTCAGCAATCCCTGTGATAATAAAGCCAGATCTGCAAGGTTGTGTACCAGTTTTTCCTGTTTTTGATTTTCTCCTTCAGCAAGAATATTTTTATAAATAGCATGATTGCCATTAACAGTCAACGTTACTTCGTCGGGCATGTTCGCATAAAAACCACCCATGCCGCCGGCACCCTGCAATGAAGCCATGTCTTTCATACGGCGCATAAATTCAGGTCTTGTTGCAATTACCGGTGGCGCATCTGCACTTAATCCTTTCACCTCCACCGTTACATGCAGTTCCGGTATCTGCATTCCGAATAATTCTTTCAATTTTGTTTCATCATCTTTGCTCAGCACACTATCGCCTGCTTCCTGCTTATCAATTAAATTATCTGTAATGTCACTGTCAACCCGCACAAATTGTACAGCATCCCATTTCATTTCCATATGGTTGATGAAACCTGCATCCACAATAGTTTCCAGCTTTACTACCTTGTAACCTTTGGCATCCGCCTGCTTGATATATGCATCCTGCTGTACCGGATTGGTAGTGTACAGGATCACCAGTTTACCTTCTTTATTTTTCTGCAATGTTTCAGTTGCAGTCCTGTACTCTTCGAGTGTATAAAATTTATTATCGGATGCATCCTGCATCACATGAAATTTATTAGCCCTTTCTAAAAATTTGTCGTCGGTCATCATTCCATATTTCACAAACAAACCAAGCGTTTCCCATTTTTCTTCGAAGGCAGTACGATCGCTTTTAAAGATCTCTTCTAATTTATCTGCTACTTTTTTAGTGATATGACTGTTGATCTTTTTTACATTGGGATCGCCCTGCAGATAACTGCGGCTAACATTCAATGGAATATCCGGACTGTCAATCACGCCATGCAACAGCATTAAAAATTCCGGAACAATATCTTTCACTTCATCTGTTACAAAAACCTGGTTACTGTACAACTGGATCTTATCTTTCTGAATTTCGTAACTCTGTTTTATTTTAGGAAAATATAATATGCCGGTAAGATGAAAAGGATAATCCACATTCAGGTGAACCCAGAACAAAGGTGGTTCCCCGTATGGATACAGCTCTTTATAAAAATTCTGATAATCTTCTGTGGTAAGGTCGGCAGGTTTTTTTGTCCAGGCCGGCGAAGGATTATTAATGGGCTTCTCAACTTCAGGTTCCTTTCCTTCTTCTTTTATTTTTTCTTCTCCATTATCAAAATAAATAGGAACGGGCAGAAAGCGGCAAAACTTATGCAGCATACTTTCTATACGGTGCGCTTCTAAAAATTCCTTGCTTTCTTCATTGATATAAAGAACAATGTCGGTACCACGATGTTCTTTTTCCACTTCTTCCAAAGTAAATTCAGGACTGCCATCACATTCCCATCTTACAGCTTTGGCATCTTCCTTAAAACTTTTACTGATCACTTCAACCTTATCACTCACCATAAAAGATGAATAAAACCCAAGACCAAAATGACCGATGATATTATTTTCATTCTGGCCTTTATATTTTTCCAGGAATTCCTCTGCACCACTGAACGCAACCTGGTTCAGGTATTTATCAATCTCGTCAGCGGTCATTCCAATTCCCCTGTCACTGATGGTAAGTGTTTTCTTTTCAGGATCCAGTTTAATATCAATGCGCAGTTCACCCAATTCACCTTTAGCTTCGCCGATGGAAGACAAAGTTTTTAATTTTTGCGTAGCATCTACAGCATTACTCACCAACTCGCGGATGAAGATCTCGTGATCACTATATAAAAACTTTTTAATGATGGGAAAAATATTCTCCGTTTGTACCCTTATACTTCCTTTTTGCATAAAATATTTTTTTCCATTCTTATCAAACAGAATACCAACGGGCATCTGCTGACATGATGGCATTTAATAAGGGCGCAAAGATATGGGTAAAAGAAATGAAAGGCGGAAGTTTGACAATCCGCGAGTGGAGATGATCACTGAGCGACTGTGGCTGCTGCAGACATTCTGAGGCGGCGCGAAAAGATCACAAACCTGATGTAAAAGAAAATCAGCACTGCAAAAAACACGATCGTATTCACATAAAAAGAATAAAGATCAGTAGCGGGATTATCTTCCGAATACCAAAACGCAAAAGTTAAAGCTGAAGGGAAAAGAAAAAAAGAAAGAAAAGAAAATAGTATTGTATTCCTTACCGGTCTGAAAAGATTCAGAAAAACAGTTAAAGTACCTGTTGTAAGAATCAATGTCCAGATTGCTGCAGCCATATTCTCCATGGATTTATATTCGTTCCTTCCAAAAATTTCGGGTTCCGATTTGGAATTATAGTACTGGTAAACCAGCATCGTGAATAATGTGCTGAAAATAAATATGCACAGGAGATAAAGTGCCAGCCGGCCTGAAATTTTTTTTTGCATGAATGAATATTTTTAAACTATTGCCTATTATGCTGAATAAAATACGGCGTAATTTTTAAACATTATTTGAATTATAAAGATCAGGTTTGTTTTCTTTAAGCAGGCAGCGGATTAAAGTATACTGTCGGCTACATGACAAAAAACAAAAGGCCGCAAAGAATAAATTTCTTTACGGCCTTAAAAAAAATATTAAAACTGATTACCAGATTTTTGCTCTATCCTCAGGTTTAATATACATTTTATCGCCTTCTCCGATATTGAATGTTGTATAAAAAGGCTGGAAATTTGAAAGCGGTCCATTCACACGGTACAATGCCGGTGAATGCGGATCAGTATTAAGCCACACGCGTTGTATTTCCGGACGGTCCACTTCGCGCCACGACATTGCAAAGCCCAGAAAGAAACGCTGATCAGGTGTTAGTCCGTCGATTTTTACCGTATCTTTTCCCTGTTTCGTAAGTTTGAACGCATCGTATGCGATGGCGATGCCGCCGATATCGGCAAGATTTTCACCCAGTGTCAGCGAACCATTCACGTGCAGGCTGTCAAACATTTTAAATGCATTATACTGTTTGACCACGCCTCCTGTTTTTGCAACAAATTTTATACTGTCATCTTTCGCCCACCAGTTTTTCATATTACCAACTTCATCATACTGTGCGCCCTGATCATCGAAACCATGCGTCATCTCGTGTCCGATCACCATCCCGATGGCGCCATAATTTACTGCATCATCTGCATTGGCGTCAAAGAAAGGAAACTGTAATATTCCTGCAGGAAATACAATTTCATTATTGGTTGGATTGTAGTAAGCATTCACAGTTGGCGGTGTCATGCCCCATTCAGTTCTGTCAACAGGTTTGCCGATCTTGTTAACCGCTTCTTTTACATTGTGCATCTGAACACTTTTTGCGTTTGCAAAAAATGTTTCTTTATTGATAGTAATGTCGTCGTAATTTTTCCATTTGGAAGGATAGCCGATTTTTTTCAGGAAGGCATTCAGTTTAACTGCGGCCTTTGCCTTGGTTGCATCGCTCATCCAATCGAGTTTTTTTATTCTTATTTCGAATGCTTTCTGGAGGTTGTTCACCAGTTCATCCATCCTTTGCTTGGCAGCTTCTGTAAAATATTTTTTTACGAAGAGTTGTCCCAGTATTTCACCGAGACCGCGATCCAGCCGCGATACCATTTTCTTCCAGCGCTCGCTGTCTTTTTTTTGTCCGTTAAAAACCTGGCCGAACTGAAACCTTGCATCATTAAATGCTTTACCAAGTAAACCTGCATTGGAACTGATATAATCGAATTTCAGTTTTGCTTTCCAGTTATCGATAGAACGAATAGGCAGCATTGTATTCAGCGCGGCGTAATAACCTGGCTGCTGCACATTCACGCTGTCGGCCTTTACAGCAAGTTTATCAAAATAATTTTTCCAGCCAATATTAGGCTCCGTCTTATCCAGATCGGCCAGCGCCATTTTATTATAATTCTTTTGAGGATCACGTAATTCTTCCGGGCTCCTGTGTGAAGCGGCCATTTCAGTTTCCATGACCAATACAATAGCAGCATCTTTTGCAGCAGCGGCACTGTCCTCACCATTCAGCATGAACATTTTTGCTGCGTATTTCACAAGGGCAGTTCTTGCAGCGGTTGCAGCGCTGTCTGTTTTTGTATAATAACTTTTTTCAGGAAGTGATAATCCTGCCTGCGCAAACAAGGCGATATTCTGTACACTGTTCTTCTCATCGGCCTGCACATCAAAACTCAGCAGATAGCTTTCGCCTTTAGCGTTGAGTTCAGCAACAAGGTTCATCAATCCTTTATAATCTTTAACGGCATCTATCTGCTGCAATACAGGTTTCAATGGTTCAGCGCCGGCTTTTTCAATCGCTACGGTATCCATCCCACTTGCATAATAGTCGCCTACTTTCTGCTCATTTGTTCCTTTGGCACTATTGCTTTTCGCTTCATCTTCAAGAATGCCCTGCATTTTTTTCAGGTTGTCTTCATAGATGCTGTAAAAAGCACCCCAACCACCCTGATCATCGGGGATCTTTGTACTTTTCACCCAGTTGCCGTTTGCAAAAAGAAAAAAATTGTCTCCGGGTTTTACACTGCTGTCCATCCCTGCTTTATCAATGAAAAAAGTTCTTGCAGCTGCGGCGTTTGAAGTACCGCTATCGTTACTGCATGCCGAAAAAAAGATCAACAGTATTGCTGAAAATAAAAAACTAATACATTTCATAATCTTGGTTTTAGTTGGGAATGTTTGTAAATGTATATAATTAAACAAGAAGAATTAAGAATTTTTGATATGTGGCTTTCATTAAAAAAGAGGCCACTTTTGGTAACCTCTTTTTCTTATGATCATAAATAACGCCTTGTATTGAATTGATCAAGTTGGAACGCAGATTTTTAAGATTGGATAGATGAATGATGATTTTCTGCAAAGTTTTTTACTCAAAAAAAATCATGACCCATCTATTTCCTGGGTAAATGATTTCAATATGATTTGTTCCGAAATACAAAGCCAGTCGAATCAGAATAAATCATAATGATCATAATAATCAGCGTTCTTTTTTTTAATACAACACGTTAATAAATACTCAACAACTATCTGATCATAAATGATTTTTTCACGCGGTAATCAATACTTGCTATCTGAAGACTGTAAACGCCAGGTCCGATCTTTGAAGAAATCGTAAAATGATCATCGATAAATCCAACCTCAACAATCATTTCTTTCCTGTAAACCAATTGACCTGCACTGTTAAATACCTGGGCGGCATAATGGCCTGGCTTGATATCATTCAATGTAAAATAAAGAGTACCACCACGTGTTATTGGTGACGAATAAATTACAAGTCCTGCAGCCGGAATAGATAAAGTCGTAAAACTCTGTTCAACGCCATAAGAAGAACCACCGCTGTTTGCAGCGAATGCTTTATAATAATATTTACTGTTCTGCACCAGCCCATTTAACGTAGCAGAAAAATTACTGCCTGCTAAATTTGATGCATTTACTTTTGTTCCCTGTCCATCCGCAAATCCACTGATACTGCTGTATTCGATACCATAAGCAGTAGCTGCGCTGCAACCTGCTGTTGTTATAGTACCGGAAAGCGTTGCCCCATTTCTGTTAATTGCTGCTGCAGTTCCGGTAGTTGCTGATGGCGGCGTATTGATACCCGTTCCACTGGCACTTACCCCCAGTGAAATACTGGAACCACCGCCTGTTACAAGAATACTTCCATTGAAAGTTCCTGCAGCAGTTGGTGTGAATTTTACATACACAACCTGGATGAAAGCACCACCTGGCTGCGTAAGAGAAAGTGTTGTTGTATATGTACCTGTTGCTGTTGTTGCGTAAGTAAATCCTGCTACAGCTCCAACATTTACATTAGCTGTTGTGAGATTGGTTCCTGTAATTGTAAATGAATTAGGTCCAAGTGTTGTACCGGCACAGGATGTTCCGAATGCGGTGAGTGAGGTTGCACTTAATAAAGGCGATGCCGTTGTAAAAGATTGTTGTGTACCATAAGTGGTACCGCCTGCATTCGTTGCATATCCTTTATAATAATAAGTAGTGCTTGGTGCAAGTCCTGAAATACTGGAAGAATAATTTCCGGCGCTTATATTGGTTGAGGCTGCTTGTGTGCCACTGCCATTTGCAAATCCGTTTACAAGACTGTATTCAACACCGTAAGCCGTTACTGCAGTACAACCTGTAGAACTGATCGTGGCGGTCAGTGTTGCAGCAACTGTTGTTATTGAACTTGCAGCACCTGTAGTTACAGCAGGCGGATTGTTTGCACCTGCGCCTGAAGCAGCTACATTAAATGCAGCAGCAGTGCCTCCTCCGCTAACGGGAATATTTCCGTTATATGATTGTATGGCGGTCGGAAGAAATTTCACAAAAACAGATTGCGAAAAAGTTCCACCTGGTTGTGTCAGATTCAATGACGTTGTATAAGTTCCTGCTGATGTTGTTGAAAAAGTATATCCTGCAAGTGCTCCCACCGTTACATTGGCTGTTGTAAGGTTGGTACCATTGATCGTAAATGAATTGGGGCCGGCAGTTGTGTTCACACAGATATTTCCAAATGCAGTGAGCGCAGTAGCTGTTAAAGTTGGAACGGGTGCCGCGACGCCAGTCCCACTAACGGGAACCAATACTGCTGATGAAACACCGCCACCTGTGATGCTCACATTACCTGATTTGAATCCTGTGGTTAGTGGTGAAAATCTAACATACACAGCTGTTGAGGCAAGTGTGGCACTTGTATAAGCAACAGTTGTTGAAGAACCCCATAAAATATTATTGGAAGACACTTCGAAATCAGAAGGCGCTGTAACAGTTATCACACCCGGTGCACCTGACAGGTTCGTTCCGGATAAATTAAATGATTGTGATGTGGAACTGTTTCCAACAACTATATTTCCAAAATCAGCGATTGTTCCTGATGTGCTGAGTGAAGGAGTGACAACCGTTCCGTTATTGACAGTTACGTTGGTAACAGAAAAACCAGGCCTGTTTCCAGATCCTGAAACTTCGCGGTATACCCAGCGGAGCTGCACTTCCGGCTGATTGTTACAGGCGGCTGATAAGGTTACTGTTTTTGTTTGTGGATTCAGGCTGCCGGTCCCCGTTATATTATCTGCTGCGCCGTCATTTATGTATTCACTGCCCGCCACATCTGTAAAAATTCCTGAAGTACCAATGCGGTACTGCATTCCCATTCCACCGATTCTGTTGGCAAGTTGCTGACGTTGTGTTGCTGCAAGAAAAGAAACCTGTATCCCTGTTACCCCAGTTGTGTTTACAGAAAGACAAAATGATTTCTGTGCCGCCGAAGTATTTAAAAAAGCGATCTTACCAACAGCATCCCCTACAAAAGCAGATACTGCCGAATTCTGTGCAGTAGTTCCGCTGGCAAGCACCTGATCGGCTGCAGGTGCAGCGGTTGGATAACTTGCACTGGTGCTTCCGGTGATTGTCCAGCCCTGCCAACCGGCGGGATAGCTGGAAGCTGTACCAGTAAACACAGAAAAATTTTGTGCGTATGGAAGTGTTTGTGGTACCGGATTGGTCTGTGCCTGCGTGGCAAGGCTTCCTAAAAGCATGCAGGCATAAAAATAAATTCTCTTCATAAATATTAATTGTAAACGCTCGATGATTGGGTGCCGGGAAGACGGAAAGACGGTAAGAAAATCTTCCCGTCTTTCCGTCTTCCCGGTATATTGTTTTTATTTAGACTATTGCTTCAGAATTTTTACGTCGTCAAATTCAAACGTTGTTGTTTTTTTAGTACCTGAAGCCGGATCTGCACCATCATATCTGAAACCGATATAAACAGTTTGTCCTGCGTAAGCAGCTAAATTAACAACGCCCGAACTGGCCAGTGTTCCATATCCTGATGCAGGACCTGTGTAAATGGTTGCAGGTAATTGTGTCCAGGTTGATGAGGATGGTGTATTGCTTCCGTTATAATTGGTAGAGATCAATACTTTGAACGTTGCCCCATTATCGTAACCTGCTGCATTGGTAAAAGTAAATTTGGGTGAAGAACCTGCAGGTAATGGTATCGGTGGTGTGATCAGCCAGCTTGTTACCACGGCAACACCTGTTGCATTGGCTTCTACTTTGGCACATTTGGTACTTCCGAAAACTGCATTCTTATAAAATACGCCACCTACTTCACCAATGTCTTTCCAACCTGGCAAAGGAGTTAATGTAGCACTGTTGGCACCAATAGAATTAAAATCTTCTTCAAACAAAGAACAACGACCGCCAGTGAAATTTACATCTGCCGGACTCCTGAGGATCAACTGTTGCGTTGTATTGTATTTTGTATAGATGGCTGTGATACTACCGTTTCCGCCTGCGGGATGAACACCTGCAAAATTTGCATAACCACTGGTTCTCACAATAACACTGTTGCCCCCGCAATCTTTCACAGTCAGGTTCACTGAATTTTTTAAAGAAGATGTATCCGCATAAATTTTTGATGTGTCGCCTGCAGAAAATTCATATCCATTCAGCTGGATCAATGTACCAAGCAGCGTATCCTGCAGGTTGGTACCGAGTTGTGCCAGGGTTACCTGGCGTGGTGTAATATCATTACCGAATGTTCCTCTTAAAATATAATTATCAAACAAGGTATAAGGAATTCCCGTTAGTGTTGGATTATTTGGAACGGTATTATCCAATGTACCGATCTGTATCATACCTGCATAATCGCTCAGGTAAAGACCTTTAAGTTTAATAAATATTTTTCTTCCGATTGGATATTCTGTATAAAGATTTGTTCCGTTCAGTTCCAGTGCAATTGCGCCGGAAGCATCCTGAATGTATAATTCTTTATAAAAATTTCCACTTTTATCGTCAGCAGTAACAACACCGGAGATAATGATATCGGTAGTGATCTGTTCGTAACCACCGGAAGCATGCATTGCCTTCAATGTTTTGATGGTTGTATTGGCAGTAATGTTGGGATCAACATAAGCCGGCGGATTGTCAAAAGATTTTTTGCATGAATGAATGAATGCTGCTGTGGTCAGCATCAGCAAAACTGCAACGGTTGATTTTAAAAACTTTGTCATAATAATTTATTTAACTCTTTTTATTTTCTGTTTATTTTAAAAACGCAGGCTCACATTTGCAGAGAAATTAGTGCCGTACGCGTAGAATTTTTTAGGTGGATATTTATTGATGTCCTTAAGTTGGTAATCATAGCGCAACTGCTCATAACCACCGGTTACAATTCCTGTATTGTTCAACAAATTATTTACACCAAGATTGAAAACAAGAAATGTTCTTTTCTTTAATGATTTGAATTTATTATTCATCAGCCAGGAAAAACCTGCGAATGCATCCACAGTGAACTGCGACGGCAATTCTATCTGGTCGATGATACTGTGCCATTGTGCACTGTTCGGATCTACTCCATCTACAGCTTTCGGTGTTCTTCTCAATGGATCATACCCCAGCCACACCTGGTCGAAATAATTCACGTTCACGTTTACGAACCAGTAATGCGGTGAACGGTAATTCAATCCCACTGTATACGCTTCCTGTGGCGTTGCTACCCTGAAATTTTTTGTATACACAACAGGTTCTGCGCTTACCACTGCAGAAGTATTGTCCAGAGTTTCTACAAGGTCCTGGCGCGTATCATAAAAATATCTTCCGAATGCTGCAGCAGCGTTCACAGTAAATCCTTTGTACACGATCACTTCCGCTCCTACTTCTGCACCGTAATGTGTTTTACCAATATTGCTCAGTGCATAGTTACCGAATGTACGGTTCAGATCATCATAAAAACTTAAAACATCGGTGCCTCTTCTGAACTGTGTATAATAACCCGTAACGCGGAATTTCACCGTGGGTGCCACCAGGATATAACCACCCTCTACAGATTTGATCTGCTCCGATTGCAAATTATTCTGAACAAAATCCCTGGTACGTGGCGAGAGATATGCGTTTTCAAAGAACGGCGCCTTGGTTACATAAGAACCATTGACAAAAAGGAAATTGCCGGTGTTGATCTTATAAGTAACACCTGCTTTCACGGAGTAGTTATAAAAATCATGATCCGCACTTTTTCCGTAAGAATTATTCGGAAATAATCCGGTCCTTGTGTTGCCTTCCCGCCAGAAACGGGTATAAGAATGTTCTGCACTTACAAAGAAATCAACCTTATGAAATTTCACCGTGGTTTGAACCCATGCAGAAGATTTATGAATATTGATATCATAATCATAACCCAGTCTGTCACCCACTCTCACAATCCTGTTGGGATTGTTGAGATCATTCTGTGAAGCATTGGGATCTGTACCAAAATCACGTTCTGCAAATTGGTTTAGGTCACGATAAAAATCACCACCCAAAAGATCATTCACTTTCTTATAATAATTATTTTTCTGGCCTTCGTAGGTCAGACCGGCAGTAAGGTCCATATGTGAATTGATCACCGTATTCAAAGTTGTATTTACATTAACCCTGTCGGTATGCGTTACCCTTTCTTCCAGAATATAAAGCGATCTTCTTCCGGTAACACTATTTCCAGGAATATTATTTACATTATTAATTGTTACAGTGTTTGCATAGTTGGCATTATATAAAGCATCCCAGTTGATCTGGCGTTTGTTCACATCATTTTTCAGTGCCGCCAGTATCTGTGCAGCTACAACGGGATCATCTTCATAGCTGGGCAGATTGCGGTAGTAATCAGGTCGCGGATCGGGTGCATTATACCAATCGAGACCGGTAGTGCTACGGTTGCCAAAGGAATAAGAAGCTGCAGTAACTAAATTTGTTTTTGAATTGATCTTCCACTCATGGGTTAAGATGCCGATGGGCTGAAAGCTTTTGGCGATGCTTGCATTTCTTTTCTTTCCATTCTGATATCCCCAGTAAGGATTGTAAAAATTTGTTCCGGCAATATCCAGCATTTCCTGTGTGGAAGCGCCCTGGCGGCCACTTTCAGTAGGTGTGGCAAATGCCACGAATGACAACAGATGATTTGCATTGATCTTTTTATCTACTCCGGCATACAAAGACCAGCCATCGTAGTAAGTTCCATCTGTAAATCCTTCATCAGCCCAACGACGTGAACCGGAAAAACTAAATGCCCAGCCTTTTTTATTTAATCCGGTAGAATGTGTAAAACTGAACCGGTGAACATAGTTTCTGTTGGAAAGTGAATAACCAATGGTTGTTTGCTTACGTTGTTTGGAAGCCCTTGCATCAATAAAAGTAGCGCCCCCAAGATTACCGAATCCTTGCTTGCTGGTTTGCAAACCGGTAGTCACGGTTTTGTTTCTCAACACATCGTTCAATCCACCCCATAATCCGTAAGGTGTAAATCCGTTATCCAGATTTTCCATCGGAACACCATTCATATAAGTGTCAAAAAGATCTGAATCATAACCGCGGACGCGGAAACGGACAGCACTGAAATTATAGGCTGCTGCATTGGTAAAAGGGTTTCTGCCGGAGTTGGCCTGACCCGAAATATTCTGTGCACTGCCGTCCTGGCCATCATTTTCATCCAGGGAAACCACAGGAATATTATCGAGGACATTTTCTTTTACTTCTTCTGAAATAACCGAATCAACTTTTTCCGGTTGAGTTGGTAAAGGTTTGTCTGGCACCTGCGCGAAAACAAAATTGCTGATTGAGAGGGCTGCGGAAATGGCAAGCAGCCGGGGTAAATATCTATTCATAATGGTTTATTAAAAAACGCCGCAAGCTAATATTAATTTAGCAATATTAGCCAATATTAATTATATAGTAATATGACTTGTTTTTAATGATGTGTGAAGCAAAGTAATTAATATTACATTTGTCCAAAATTGTTTGAAATATGAGAAAAGGCATTCTTTATTGTGTTTTAGCTGCATCGCTTTTGTCAATGCCCTGTATTTCTTTTGCATGGGGAAAAAAAGGGCATGAACTGGTAGCCGAAATCGCCTTTCATTTTCTGGATGACTCTACAAAAAAAGTGATCAAAGATTATCTCGGCAATATGAGCATTGAAGAAGCGGCCAACTGGATGGATGATGCCCGCGGTAACAGTTATTACGACTTTCAGCGCACCTGGCATTATCTTGATATGGATAAAGGCGAAACTTACAAACCTTCCAGTGAGCGGAATATTCTTACAGTGTTGCATTCCGCAATTCTTGAATTACGGGGTTATAAAACAATGAAGAAAAAAGACGTAAAACGTGCGCTGCTGTTGATCTTTCACCTGGTAGGGGATCTTCATCAACCTCTGCACACAGGCTATGCAATTGATAAAGGTGGTAATACTGTTGATGTAACATCCCCTGTGGTATCAGGTAACCTGCACAGTGTATGGGATACGCAGATCATAGAATACAAAGGCATCGGGATCGATTCCTGCCTGGCAATGTATGATACTTTTACAGAAGCTGAAAAAGCGGAGATGAATAAAGTAAATGAACTGAAATGGATGAATCATTCACGGTCATTACTGGATACTGTGTACAGTTTTCAGAATAATTTTCTCGATCTTAATTATATCAACAGCAATTCGGTAGTAATTAAAAAACAATTACTGCTTGGGGGTGCGCATCTTGCAGCCATTATGAAAGATGTATTCACCACTCCTAAAAAACCTGTTGCTACCTGATTATAAAATGATTGAAATAATTTACTTTTATCTTCCATCCATTTGATAAAACCCACAGAAATTGTCCATTTTATTTTATTCTTTTCAATAAATAAAAAACAATTTCATCTATACTGCAAAAACAACATTGGTTAATTTTACTTTTTTATTTAAACATTTACTCATGAAGAAAATTTGTACGCTGTTACTGACAGTCTTTTCTTTAACTTCTTTTGCACAGTCGCCTTTTACTCCCGGTAACCTTGTTGTATTAAGGGTTGGTGATGGAGTAGGCACATTAAGTGCCGCATCTGCTGCTGTTTTTCTTGAAGAACGTACACCTGCTGGTGCATTGGTGCAAACCATCGCCATGCCTACAACAGGCACCAATCAGCTTACTAATGCAGGCTCTTCCGGAACGGAAGGAAATATTACACGTTCGCAGAACGGCTCATTCATTGCTGTTCCGGGTTATAATGCAACCACGGGTGTTGCTGCCATTGCAGGAACAACTGCTGCTTCTACCAACAGAGTTGTAAATGTTATTGATAACACTGGGAATATAGTTAACCGTGTTGTTTCTTCAACAGCATTCAGCGGTGGTAATATCCGCGGGGCTGTAATGGATGGTGCCAGTGCTGCTTCAGCCAATTATTGGGGAAGTGGTTCCAATCTGGGCATTCTTTATCTTGGCGCCGGGACGCCCGCTACTGTTAGTACAACAACTACCAACGTAAGAAGTGTAAATATTTTTAATAACCAGTTGTATTATTCAACAGGCTCGGGCACAACAGGCATCTATGCTGTAGGAACAGGATTGCCTACAACAACCGGGACCGTGAGTACTAATATCATTGCGCTTACGGGAACCAGTCCCAGCCCAAATTCATTTGTAATAAATAATGCCGGAACTGTTTGCTACATAGCTGATGACAGGACAACCGGCGGAGGCATATTAAAATATACCTACAACGGATCGGCATGGGTATTTGCCTATGCAGTAATCTCAACGCCCGTGAGAGGCATCATAGCAGATTTTTCGCAAAGCCCTGCAGTAATCTACGCTACTACAACTGCTGCTTCGGCGAATACCATTATTGCAGTACCGGATAACGGTGCCGGCTCTACGTCATCGTTAGTAAGTACATCAGCCACCAATACAGCGTTCAGGGGAATCGTATTTGCTCCGGCAGCTACTTCAGGTGCTGTTATCAATACGCTTCCGGGTAATTTTACGAACCTGACCACCAACGCTGGTGTTGCTTCAGCAAATCAAACTTATACTTTATCAGCGAGTGGACTAACGCCTTCTTCGGGTTCCATATCTGTTACAGGTTCTGCCGAACTTGAATTATCAACAGATGGTATTTCATTTACAGGCACACCGCTTTCCATTCCTTATTCGGGTGGAGCTTTGGCAAATACAACAATTTATTTCAGAATAAAATCTTCAGCAACGCAAGGAGCAATAGCAGCAACGATTACACATAGCGGTGGCGGAGCACCGAATGCGGTCATCAATGTTTCAGGTGGCGTGATTCAGAATTATTATAACAGTAAATCAAATTCCGGACTTACCAATCCCGCTACCTGGAGTACAACGACGGATGGTTCGGGACCCTCGCCTTCTAATTTTACCGGAGCTTACCAATACTTTAATATTATCAGCCAGGTCAATGCAAATTACTCCGGCGTTTGGGATGTGTCAAACGCTACCACATCTTCGCGTGTTATTGTAGGTGACGGAACCAATCCAATGGTCTTCACCATTCTTCCCGGAGCTGATTCAGTAACTGCTGCAACAAGAGTAGATGTATTGAATAATGCAACGCTTACTATTCAAAATAACCGACGCCCTTTTCTGAATAATCTGGCAACAGGCAGTACTGTTGATTTTGCAGAAACAGGACTTACTACTGCGGATACAATTAAAGTAGCTGCTATATCTTATTATAATTTAAATCTCACTAATGGTATTAAAATACTGGCGAGCGGAACAACAACTGTTCGTGGTAATATGACCGTGAACAATGTTATCAATTTTAATGGAGCCCCGAGCCCATTCTCTACCATCAATGCTTTGGGCGATGTAAGTTTCACAGGAACGAGTACGTTTGAAGCATTACCAAGTGGCGATAATGCAAGACTTACTTTAAAAATGAATGGACCTGGTCCTGTGCAAAACCTTACCAGCAGCGGATCACCGTTATTGTTGTTCAGAATAGAGCGTGACAGCACTGCTGCATGTTCTATCCAGTTAGGAGCTTCTACAAATGCCGTTCTGGGCAATAATTCAGGTGGCGGATTATTATTAACTCCGGCAAATGCATCACTGGCTGTCAATGCAAATAACCTCAACTTCATTGGAGCTGGCGTATCAACAGCTGCATCCAATGGCAAAATAGATATAGTTGGCGGCAACATTACGGTTGCGAAATCAGCCGGCAGTGCCAATGCAGGAACATTACGCTTTACCCCGGGGTCAGAGATTAACCAACTTAATATCGCATTTGATCCGGCTTTTACAAGAGATTCCATCACCGTTGCAGACAGTGTATTGATCAGTGGATCGCTGAATCTTACAAAAGGAAAGTTAGTAATGTCCTCAGGAAAAATAATCAGCATGGAACTCGGTACTTCTGTAACGGGCGGATCTTCCACTTCTTTTGTAGATGGTAAACTGGAATGGAATACAGGTGCAACAACAGGTTTTATTTTTCCCGTTGGAAAAGGAAATAATTATCGCCCGGTAACTGTTACGCCTGCAGCTGCAACAGCATCTGTTTACAATGCAGAATATTTTTCTGCTCCTTATTCCACACTAACGGTTACGGCCCCACTGACTTCAGTTTCCAATACTGAATATTGGGATGTATCAAAATCCAGTGGTGCTTCTGCTACGATCTCTTTGAGTTTAAACGGCACTGCGATTCCTGCAGCAACAGGTACAGATGAAATTGTGGTAGCACATTTTGAATCCGGCTCTTGGGTTTCTGTCAATGGTACTTCTATTACGCCGGGCACAGCAACCACAGGAACTGCGGTATCTTCCGTTCTTTCAACATTCAGTCCGTTTACATTTGGTGTAAAACCAGCTATCGCGGGCACCACTTATACATTTAACGGTAATGGTAACTGGGACAATCCTGCCAACTGGAGTAACAACACTGTTCCTCCGGCAGTACTTCCGGCAGGATCGCAGATCGTTATCGATCCTTCAGCCGGAGAATGTGTGTTGAATGTAACACAAACTGTTAGTGCCGGTGCAACCTTAACAGTAAAGACCGGAAAGATTTTCAGAATTCCGGGTAATCTGATCCAACAGTAATTCAATATTATTTTTATGATAAGTCCCGGTATTTCAACCGGGACTTTTTATTTACTAACGGTCATTCATTTATGAATCAACAATTGAAATACATAGCGGATCAAGCAGCGGCTGATTGCTGAAACGCAAAATAATATTTGCAACTGTAACAACATCTTTCTGGCAATAAGTAACAATGCGCTGAATATTTTTTTCCTGGTAATAAACAGCGGCAACCTGGCTTCCGTCGATATCATCTTTGGGAGAAGGCACTTTTAAAGTGGCAGCCAGTAAATTGAGTGAAGTAAAGTTTTTATAATCGCCGAAGCGCCAGTATTGAAACGTATCAAGAAGATTGGTCTCCCACGGTTTCATATTCTGAAAATCCAGGAAAGGGGGAATTGTGATTCCATTCGCCAGTAAACGGCGGCAAATGAAAGGTATATCAAACTCCTTGATATTATGTCCTGTAAAACTCCAGCGGTCATTTACAGAGGCAATCTTTTTAACCGCATGGAGAAACTCCTGCAACAGTACAGATTCGGATTCGTTATAAAAAGATTGCAATCTTAACTGCAGCATTTTTTCTTCCTGCTTAAAACAGCCGATACTGATGCAAACAATTTTTGAAAATTCAGCCATGATCCCTGCACGCTGTGCATAATATTCCTCGGCGGTAATATTTTCGGGAATGAATTTTCCGGATTTCTCTTTCCACAATTTCTTCCAGTCTTCGGGCAATGAAAAAAAATCAGGATACTGCGGCACCGTCTCAATATCAATGAGCAGCAGGTTTTCTAAACGGATGTTCTGCATAATGAGTAGAATTAAAGTACCAAAATAACAAGTAGGGTGTTACAACAGATCGTTTTTACACCCTCTAAAAAAGTATTTTCTCCCGGCTTCATTTCTCCCGGCATGGTTCTGGCAAAGACTTTCAACCAAATAATTCCCGGCATAAAATTGTAATCAGTAAAAAAAGTTAAACAAATGTTTGATTAATATTAAACAAACGTTTAGTTTTGCGTTTTTAATTTTATAAAATGGATCTCAACGAAAAGCAATTACAGATTATTGACACAGCTGAAAGGCTGTTTGCAGACAAGGGCTTTGAAGGCACTTCGGTGAGGGATATTGCTGAAGAAGCAAAGATCAATGTGGCAATGATTTCTTATTATTTCGGGTCGAAGGAAAAATTGCTCGAAACTCTTTTTGCAGTCCGGGCTGAAGGCACTGTACAAAAACTCGAAAGCATGCTGAAGGATACACTGATGAATCCTTTACAAAAAGTAAATGTCATGATCGATTATTTTATCGATAAGTTCCAGAAACAGAATTGTTTTTATAAAATACTGATGCGGGAGCAGGTTGCTGTTCAGCGTACTGCTACTTCCGAACTGATCCAGCATTTTAAAAAACGCAACCAGAAGCTGGTAAAACAATTAATTCATGAAGGACAGAAAACAGGAGAATTTTCTAAAAACGTGGATGTTCCCATGCTGATGACCACACTGATCGGAACAGCCGGGCACCTCATGGCTACCCAGCATTTTTATAAAGAGATTAATAATCTCCAGGAAATGCCAGACGAACAATTTCAAAAACTAATAAAGAAAAAACTGAGTTCGCACTTAAAATTCCTTTTTAAAGCAACATTGACACATGAAGTATAACAGAATTACCACAGCAGTATTGACTGCATTGGGCTTTTTATTCAGCGGCACTTTACAGGCCCAGGCCAAAACGCTGACTTTAAAAGAAGCAATTGATCTCAGCATCAAAAACAGTAAACAATTAAAAGCAAATGCCACAAGGATACTGGAAGCAACAGCTGCTGTTAAAGAAGCTGATGAACGGAGGTTACCCGATGCAGGTGTAAGTGCATCTTATTTATACCTCCCGGTCCGGCCCACTATTGACCTAAAGTCAGGTTCCGACAGTTCCGGTGGAGGCAAAACGCCCCATGTGAACCAGGTTGCATTCGGTATGCTCACAGCCTCGCTTCCATTGTATACAGGTGGAAAACTGAAATATGGAATAGAATCTGCAAAATATCTGGAACAGGCTGTGAAGCTGGATGCAGAACATGACAGCAATCTGGTATTGCTTAACGTGATCAATGCCTGTATCAATTTATATAAGGCGCACCAGGCCATCACACTGGTTGAACAAAATCTTAAACAATCGCAGTCGCGGGTAAAAGATCTGGCCAATCTGGAAAAAAATGGATTACTGGCAAGAAATGATTTATTAAAAGCCGAACTGCAGTCTTCCAATATCGAACTGGCACTTGCCGATGCAGAAAGCAATTATAAACTGGCATCAGTAAATATGAATATCATGATGGGGTTGCCGGAACAGACAGAACTCGTTCCTGATAAAAGCGGGCTGGCACTTCCTGAAAGTATTAAAACACTGGATGAATATGAAAGCGCTGCTTTGCAGAACAGGAAAGACATTGCTGCACTATCCTTCAGGAAAAAAGCTGCGACCACCAATATTGAACTTGCCAGAAGTGATTATTATCCGAGTATTGCACTCACAGGCGGTTATGTAGCCGCTGATATACCAAAGTTCCTCACGGTGACCAATGCGGTGAATATCGGTATAGGTGTTAAATACAGCATCTCTTCTTTATGGAAAACAAAAACCAAAATAGAAGAAGCTAAATTAAAGGTGCAGGAGTTAAGTGCCAATGAAGAAATGCTGAATGATAATATCCGGCTCGATATCAACCGGGCTTATCAGAATTATCTGGTGGGTTTGAAAAAAATCCAGGTGTATGAAAAAGCAGTTGAGCAGGCTGCTGAAAACTACCGCATCACCAATAACAAATACAACAATGCACTTGCCACATTAACGGAAGTATTAGACGCAGATGTAGCAGTGTTACAAACCAATCTCAGTGTCACTAACGCGAAGGCAGACCTTTTTCTTACCTACAACAGGTTACTGCAGGCAGCAGGCATTTTAAAATATTAATATATCAGCAATTTTATAAAGATCAATTTATGGAACAGACAAACCAACCAACCAACACAGCAAGACCAGAAGCAGCTCCAAAAAAGAAAAGCAAAGGATTTATCATTGTCCTTGCAATTCTTTTAATTGGTGGCGGCTTATTCGGATACAGTAAGTATACTCATGGGCTCCATCATGAAGAAACAGATGATGGCCAGATCGAAGCAAATATAAGTCCTGTGATACCACGTGTGGGAGGTTATGTAAAAGAAATAAGGGTAAAAGATAATCAGCTTGTAAAAAAAGGTGATACGCTCATCATCATTGATGACCGCGATCTGCAATTGAGATTACAACAGGCAGAAGCTGCATTGGCAACTGCAAAAAGTAATCTTGGTGCTGCGGAAGCAACTACAAATGCATCAAGATCAAACATTGCCAGTACACAATCGGGTGTAGCCATTATTGATGCCCAGATTGAAACAGCAAAAATTGGTGTACAGCGTGCGGAACAGGATTACGAACGGTATGCAAATCTGATCAAAGATCATTCAATCACGCAACAACAATATGACCAGGCGGAAGCAGCCAAGCTGACTGCCGAACGTCAGTTGAATGTATTGGTACAACAGAGAAACCAGATTGCTACACAAACCAATACAGTTACTTCACAGAGCAATGCAACCTCTTCACAGATTGGTGTAGCAGGCTCGGTAATTAAACAACGTGAAGTAGAAGTTTCAGAAGCAAAATTAAATCTTTCATATGCAGTGGTTACAGCGCAGGAATCCGGACTGGTGTCAAAAGTAAATGTGCAGGGCGGACAATTTCTGCAGCCAGGACAATCTTTATTCAGTATTGTGATCAGTGATGATGTATGGGTAGTGGCAAATTTTAAAGAAACACAATTGAGCAAAATGAAAATCGGGCAAAAAGTAACGGTGCACGCTGATGCTTTTCCCAATCATCCTTTCGAAGCCACGATCACTTCTTTTTCGCCTGCAACAGGTTCACGTTTTGCCTTGCTGCCTCCTGATAATTCAAGCGGCAACTTTGTAAAAGTAGTACAGCGTTTACCGGTAAAAATTGAATTCGTGAATAAAGATGATTCACTGGCTAAATTATTAAGGCCGGGATTGAATGTGGCCGTAGATGTACACCTGGATTGAGTTGAGAGTAGTTGACAGATAAAAGTTTACTGTTGACAGTAATACGGAGAAATTAATTTCTGACAAGTGCCATCTGACAACTGTCAACTTTTTTGTAATTCGTGTAATAACAGCATATGCAGCAAATGGAATCTTTGGTAGAGTACGGTTCAAGAAGAGTGATCATAACGGTCACTGCTATCTTCTGTGCGCTGCTCGAAATAGTTGATACAACAATTGTGAATGTCGCGCTGACCAATATGCGTGGTTCACTGGGTGCAACATTAACAGAAGTGGCCTGGGTAATCACAGCATATGCCATCGGTAATGTAATTATCGTACCGATGACCAGCTGGCTTTCACAGCAGTTCGGAAGAAGAAATTATTTTGCCGCATCGATTATTCTTTTTACGATCTGTTCTTTTTTATGCGGTAACGCTTCGGGCATCTGGGAACTGGTTGCCTTCCGTTTCCTGCAGGGTATTGGTGGCGGTGCTTTGCTGGTTACATCACAAACCATAATCACAGAAAGTTATCCTCCTGAAAAAAGAGGTATGGCACAGGCGATCTACGGATTGGGTGTTATCATTGGTCCTACCCTTGGCCCGCCACTCGGTGGTTATATCGTTGATCATTTTACCTGGCCCTTTATTTTTTATATAAATATTCCGATCGGTGTTATTGCAACTTTACTAACGCTGCAATATGTACGCAGTCCGAAATATGGAGAAAAAAGTTCTGTAGCAGATATCGACTGGTTAGGAATTGGCTTGCTGGCACTCACTGTGGGGTCATTGCAGTATGTACTTGAAAAAGGCCAGGACGATGACTGGTTCAACAGTAATACGATCATTTATTTAAGTATTACCGCTTTCCTTGGATTATATTGTTTTATCTGGCGTGAACTTACTTTCCGTAAACCGATCGTTGAACTGCGGGTGCTCAAGAATGGAAACCTCAGGGTAGGAACCATCTTATCTTTTATTATGGGTTTTGGATTATATGGTTCTACATTCATCATTCCTTTGTATACACAAACCATTCTGGGCTGGACCGCACAACAGGCCGGGATGCTGATGGTGCCTGCAGCATTAACCACTGCTTTCATGATGCCGATTATTGGTAACCTTTTACAAAAAGGGGTACCGCAACAATACCTGGTTGCAGCCGGTATGATATTGTTTTCTGTATTTACTTTCTGGGGCTATTTCATTCTTACGCCGGATACAGCTTCAGAGAATTTTTTCTGGATGCTGATCATCCGCGGTATGGGTATGGGCATGTTGTTTATTCCCATCACAACTCTGTCGCTATCTACTTTAAAAGGCCAGCAGATCGGCCAGGGCGCTGCGTTTACAGGTATGATGCGGCAGCTGGGCGGATCATTTGGTATTGCACTGATCACTACTTTTTTATCCAGCCAGAATGTAGTGCATGGCAGTAATTTAAATAACAAACTGGATTTTAATAGTCCTGCTGTGCAGTCAACCATCGCCGGTATAAAGAACAACTTTATGTCGAAAGGAATGAGTAGCGAGATGGCATTGCAGAGTGCTTACAAGGCACTCGACTACCGTGTTATCAAACAGGCTGCAGTATTATCTTATATGGATGTATTCATGTACCTCGGAATCATGTTCCTCATCTGTGTACCGTTTGTATTAATGGTAAAAGGAAATAAGAAAAAGAAAGTAGATCTTTCTGAAGCAATGCATTAAAAAAGGTTTGAAGGTTTAAAGGTTTAAGGTTACAGCAGCACAATACTTTATAATCCTAAAAGTTCTGAACCTTAAACCATGCAACCATTAAACCTTGCAACTTTTGGATTACCTCCAACGCCCTGGAACCCATACCCATCCTCTCCGGCTGTTTTTCCAGTGACCATCAACCCAACGCATGTGGGGACGGGGCTGTATCCAATAACCATCTGTCCACACATATTGATTACCGCGTAAAACATAATCTCCATTAACCCATACGTGGCGTGGTGAAGGAGCTGCAGGTCTTACCCTGATAACATGTGCTGCAGGCCGAATTTTTACAACGAATTGTGCAGCGGCTGAATTGCTGAAAGCAATTGCTATAAACATTACTGCGATCGCTTTCATAAAATATGTTTTCATATAAAATATTTTTGTGAAAGCTTATGACAAGATGTATTGAAGATGGTTTAAACCATGCTGTTCCGTAAAATAAAAACAGTTGTAGTTTATCAAAGCATGAGTAAAAAATGTTTTACACAAACGCGCCAGGCTATTGCCAGGCCATTATTAAACTTTACTTCTTTGTGTAAAATTTATCACATGTTCGCGTTACTGTATCATCAGTTTTTCGGAATACACAGCTTCTGCTGTAATGCATTCGATCAGGCACATGCCCTGTGAAAAATTATTCTGCAAACTGAACGGTAGGTAATTGATGCCTTTAAAAAAATTAACCTGTTGCTGAAACAATACTGCACCATTGGTTGAATATATTTTTACAACTGCTGCCTCATTTTGTGATGCTGTAAATGAAAGTGTGGCTGATCCTTTGAAAGGATTCGGGTAAATAGTCAATACAGCAGTTTTATTTTTTTTGCTGACTTCAATCACTGCACTGTACATGTAAGAACCATTTAATTTTTTTGCCTTCACCCTGTAAAAATTCACATCCTTGAAGCTGACATCCGAGTAAGCATAGCCTGCAGTTGCATTGCCTGTTGTTAAAGCGTTTACTGCATAAATCGCAGTAAACCCTGTTGGCTTATCAGACCTTTCAAGTTCATAAGAAACAATGTTCTCATTTTCCGCAGCAGTCCATTTCAGATCAATACTGCCTGACTGCCTTACTGCACTCAATGATATTTTATCAATCGGTAAAGTAGTTGGGCTAACTGTAAGATTATAAAAACTGATCAGGCCGATCGCTTTGTTATTATATACTGAAGGTGCTGCACTTCCTGAATGTGCAGAAAAAGAAATACCTGTCGGAGGACTTCCTGTACCCGTGAAATTGATCAATAAATTACTGCCACTAACGCTAATGGATACAATGCTGTAGCTTCCTGGTCCGATCAATGTAAAATCTCCGGTAGATAACGCATCCGCAGTATAACTGTCAGCAACATTTTTAAGTGAGACAGAAACCTGTGTAGTGCCTACCAACAGCGCCGATGATGGATACGGAGATTCCGTATTGTTTGCAGGCGCAGCACCGTAAAGGTCTTTCTGAATTAAGTAAAATGCACGCTCACCAAATAATTTATATCCCGTGTTATAGCCATAATGACAAAATCCAACCGTTGGTTCACTGATCTGTGTAGAATTATTTGTAGAAATAATGCTTATGTCTGCAGGATTTTCTTCTGCAAGTTCTTTATGAGCCTGCTGTATCTGTAGTGCAGCTGCAGGACCCGGCCAGCATCCATACCTGGTTTGAAATAAATACAATTTTTTAAAGCCCGAAAAATTATTCTTCCAGTCATTATAAAGATCATAAAATTGCGTCTTGTAACTGGTAAGCGTAGTGCCTACATTGGGATCGGCATCCGATTCACCCTGGTAAAATAAGATCGAACGGATGGTATTCTGCATGCCTGCATTCTGCGTACGTTTCAGCAGCCTGCCATAATTGGTGGTCAGGTCGGTATGGTTCGCATCATTTCTTTCAAAATAAGAAATGGGCATCCCCGGATAAGCACCGTTAAACAAACAAACCGGTATTCCGTAAGTTGTACAAATCAAATTACCCATTCTTAATCCCCATTGACCTGTATTACCATTGGAATTGTGATCGCCGATACTACTGCCGATATACCAAACATCCGGACAGGCGCCGCCATCAAAGCCACTACCGTATACCCTGATAAAATTGTTATTGTCTGCACTGGCACTGCCCGAACGTTGCATTGCTTCGGCATTGGATTGTCCCTGGATAATATATGCATCTCCTCCCACCACATTATCCGCAGTTTTAACAAGTGTTTCTGCGCCGTTGAACCCATAGAGTTCATATTTATAATTGAATAATTCGGCCGGAATACTATCAGTATAACTGAAACTGGCAGTACTTCCTATAAAGGAAAGCGGCAATATATAGGTGGTTTGAAAAACTGCATTGCGGTACCTTTTCAAATGAAGCTCGGTATAGCCGGTGGCAATATTGACTGTTCCCGAAAAATTCACGCCGGCATTATTAGTATTTAAATTTCTAGGATATAACTGAAGATCCTTTGGATAAGTGTTCACCAGGACCTGCGACTGCAGTACCAGCCCGCTGAAAAGCAAACAGGCCGTGACGAATATCAACCGTAAAGTATTTATTTTCTGGTTCAGCAGCATGAGGTAACAAATTTATATAAGCACTCTTATTTTAAAAGTGGTTTTACAATAAATAGTCTATTTGATTTTTGATTGTCTTTTGTGGGGGAGATTGCAAAATACAAAATTATCCCAAGAATATGCCATAGAAAGGTCAAATTTATTCCGGCATCGTTTGCAGAGACTGCACAATACTTGGTTTGTGTGCCTATACTAATTTGGTAATTTGATGATTTGGTGATTTTTCAACTAGTAATAGTGTTCTGAACAGTAATCCTTTCACAGGCCGAAGGAATTATCAAATCATCAAATTACCAAATTATCAAATCTATTAACAAAAAACCCCGTCCTTTTCAGAACGGGGCACTTATAACTTATTACTTATAAAATTAATCTTCAACTTTCATCTTGCCCTTCGCCTTAGCCATCACTTCTTCAGCGATTGCATTTGGTGCAGGGTTGTAATGACTGAACTCCATAGTTGAAGTAGCACGGCCTGAAGACAATGAACGCAGCTGGGTTACATAACCAAACATTTCGCTCAAAGGAACTTTAGCCTTGATCACCTGAACACCATGCTTGCTGTCCATACCCTCGAGCATACCGCGACGGCGGTTAAGATCTCCGGTAACATCGCCCATGTACTGATCAGGAGTTAATACTTCCACTTTCATGATCGGTTCCAGCAAAACAGGTTTTGCTTTACGGCCCGCTTCACGGTAACCCTGTTTGGCACAAAGTTCAAATGACATGGCATCAGAATCCACCTGGTGGAAAGATCCGTCACTAACGGTCACTTTCATGCTTTCCATCGGATAACCTGCAAGAACGCCGGTTGTCATCGCACTTTCAAAACCTTTCTGAATGGCAGGAACAAATTCTTTTGGAATTGATCCACCAAACAAACCATTTACAAACTGGAAATTGCCTTTGCCTTCTTTCAGGAACTCTTCATCTGCGGGTCCGATTGAGAAGATGATATCGGCAAACTTACCACGACCACCCGTTTGCTTTTTCAGCGTTTCGCGATGTTGAACAGTATTATGAAATGCTTCTTTATACGCAACCTGCGGAGCGCCCTGGTTGATCTCTACTTTAAATTCACGCTTCATACGATCAATGATGATCTCCAGATGCAATTCACCCATTCCACTTAAAATGGTCTGGCCTGTTTCTTCATCTGTTTTTACTCGTAATGTTGGATCTTCTTCCACCAGTTTAGCGATTGCCATACCCATTTTATCAACGTCAGCCTGAGTTTTTGGCTCAACGGCAATACTGATAACCGGTTCCGGGAAAGTCATTGCTTCCAGCACGATCGGATTGTCTTCATTACAAAGTGTATCTCCGGTTTTGATATCTTTAAAACCAACTGCAGCACCAATATCACCTGCTTCGATAAAATCAACAGGATTCTGTTTGTTGGCGTGCATCTGCATGATACGGCTGATACGTTCTTTTTTACCTGTACGGGTATTCAAAACATAAGAACCTGAATCCAAACGGCCGCTGTAAGCACGGAAGAATGCAAGGCGACCCACAAATGGATCAGTCATGATCTTAAATGCCAACGCACTGAATGGTTCTTTCGGATCAGAATGACGCAGCAGTTCTTCGCCTGTATCAGGATTGATACCTTTCACTGCTTCAATATCCAGTGGCCCGGGTAAATAGCGGACAATCGCATCCAATGCAGTCTGAACACCTTTATTTTTAAAAGATGAACCACACATCATCGGAATGATAGAAATATCGATCGTTGCTTTACGGATCGCTTCATGGATCTCATCTTCAGAGATCGTATTAGGATCATCAAAGAATTTTTCTAATAGTTTCTCATCATAATCGGCAACAGCTTCAATAAGATGTTGTCTCCACTCGTTCACTTCTTCAATCATATCTTCGGGAATAGGCACTTCATTGTAAGTCATACCCTGTCCTGCTTCATCCCAGATCATACCTTTCATTGTGATCAGGTCAACCACACCTTTAAAATCGTCTTCAGCACCGATCGGCAACTGCAAAGGCACTGCTTTAGCGCCCAGCATTTCTCTGATCTGCTTAACAACGTTTAAGAAATCGGCACCTGCACGATCCATTTTATTTACAAAACCAACGCGGGGCACTTTATATTTATTAGCCTGCCGCCAAACGGTTTCAGACTGTGGTTCTACACCGGATACAGCGCAGAACAAAGCCAGTAATCCATCCAGTACACGCAGTGAACGTTCTACCTCTACAGTAAAATCCACGTGACCCGGAGTATCAATAATGTTGAATTTGTATTGTTTGGTATCCGGAGTTTTTTTGTTCTGCACCATCGGAAAATTCCAAAAACAGGTAGTAGCAGCAGAAGTGATCGTGATACCACGCTCCTGTTCTTGTGCCATCCAGTCCATTGTTGCGGCACCATCGTGCACTTCACCGATCTTGTGGTTTACACCGGTATAATACAGAATACGCTCTGTAGTAGTGGTTTTGCCGGCGTCAATATGAGCGGCAATACCGAAATTTCGTTGATAACGTAAATCAGCCATTGTTTGTAGTTTGCCCCTATCCCCTAAAGGGACAAGGATGTTATTAAAAAAAGTAGAATTGTATTTATTGCTGCTGGTAAAGAGCAGACCCTTCGAAGGGAAGCCCCTTTAGGGGTTTGGGGCGATGATATAATTTCTAAACTCTCATAGTATGCTAAATAAGTACGGCCCATCTGTATGCTGTACCTTTTAGCGCGGCAAATGTACAAGTTTTTTCGGTATTTACAAGAGCTTTTAGGATGTTTTTTACTACAGTCGTGCCCTGCGCTCTGTTTATAAATTTTTGAAAGCTAATGTGGCTGTAAGGCAGCTTTATTGACAAATGATCTCCACAAGTAATAAAGCAACTGCCATCTAAAACAATATTCCTGAAATCAATAAGTCCAACTTATTTATTGCCACACAGCATCATATTTAGCAATAATTTTTCCCAAACTTTACCCGCACAGCAAAGACAATTGATTTTAAAATTTATAAAACTCTTTCATCCTGGTGATAATTTTTTCTTTTTTGCGGCGGCTTACCACAATTTCTTTATTGTTCGAAAGAATGAGTGATCCTCCTTCCACCTTTTACATATTGTTTAAAGTGAAGCAGGTTCAAATAAATTTCGTTACACAGCAACGTCATTTACACAGCAAACACCGTCTCAGATACCGCTGATATTACTTGGTCCAAAACTATTTTATTTTTGGCTCTCTTTACTCGTGCGAATCGCAATAAACACCAGGTCTGCCAAACTCTTAGCAAAAACGAGTACAAATGCCATTGCGTAATTCACCACCTCTGTCTGCGACCAAAATACAAAAACATATCCTATAACGCAGAAGAGTGTCAAATAAATAGCTATCAACCTGTAGTAAACTTCTTTTATAACAACATCCTGTGTTGTTTTATTCTTGGGATTAGCACTGTATAAAAAAATAACGAATTGAATCCAATAAATCAGGGTAACCCCTATCATTTGTCCATAAGTAATATTGGTTGCCATGGAAGCGCTTTTGGAATCAGACATAAATGCTACATATAAATAGAAGCCAATTAAGGAAACCCAAAACCAAAAGCTGAAGATACCGGCATTTTGCCAGCGTTCTTTTTTTGAAAGTGCTTTTGCAAACCATAGCAGCAATATCAGGTTGCACAACCAGTAATTAACCAGCTCCAGCATAAAATAAAACAGGATAGCACCGGGTAACCATTTAAAGAAAATAATACCGCAACAAGGAATTAAGATACTCAACAAAAATTGTTGAAACAGCGATAAACGCAGAAACTTTATTGCTATTTGAAGTAAAGAGAGCATACCCTTTAAAATGTTTGCTTAGCAAAAGATTGTACTTAAATAGTGATAATGCAAAGGGTCGCTTTAATATTCATTCAATCTGCCCATAACAACTTGTTTGTACAACCGGCCTATCGGAACCTCCGAATCTTTCAGCTTAATAGATAGACTATTATAACCGGAGACCTTATCCAATGAAATAATATAGGATCGGTGAACCCGCAAAAATTTATGCTCCGATAACAAATTTTCTATTGCTGAAATGGATTGTTTTACCAAAAGTTTTTTGCCATCATTCAAGAATATCTTTACAAAGTCCTTACAACTTTCAATATATTTTATTTCGTTGATAAAAATTTTATTCATGCCGTTATCCATCTTCAAGTAAACAAAAGCTTCTGCAGGAGGAACGGGTTCAATGAATGTTGTAGTCATTTCACTACCAAGGATGCGGTTCAGTTTAGTTATAGCTTTTAAAAAACGTTCAAAAGAAACAGGTTTTACTAAATAATCTACCGCATCCAGTTCAAAGCCATCTACCGCATATTCTCTGTAGGCGGTTACAAAAATTACTTTGGGGGGATGCGCCAGGTTTCTGAAGAAATCGGTACCAATGACCCTGGGCATTTTTATATCAAGAAAAATAACGTCTACTTTTTTCTGCCGCAAAACTTCAATAGCTTCAAGAGCATTATTACATTGCCCTACGATTTCCAAAGCTGCTATATCGTTGATATATCTTGCTAATATCTTTAAAGCAGGTGGCTCATCATCTATAAGCAGGCAGCGAATCTTCATATTTCAGGGATTGTGAAATTACCGGTTGTTCCAACTGATAAATGGCAGCCGGGTTATTGATTAATTGAATTGTAAGAGAGACCACATAAAAATTACTTTCCTCATTAATTTTCAGTTCATGATGGTCAGGATAAATAAACCCGAGCCGTTTTTTTACATTTTCAATACCAATACCATTTTTCCTGTGCGGAGCAAACTCATTTTTACTATTAGCGATCTTAGCCTTCAATTTATTTTCTTTTACAGATATATCCACTGTTAACCAAGATTTTTCTATCTGTTCGGAAGTGCCATGTTTAAACGCATTTTCTATAAAAGGAATCATCAATAAAGGAGCAATGAAAATATCCTGTATATCTCCGTCTACATTCCAGGAAATATCAATTTTATCACCGTATCGCTCCCGTTCTAATTCGATATAATTTTTCATTATATCCAGTTCTTTTCCGAGCCTTACTTCTGCTGCCCGGCAATCATACAGCATGTAACTTAAGAGGTTCGAAAGTTTTAAAATCAATCCCGGTGTTTTGGGTGAGCTTTCTAAGGAAAAAGAATATATATTGTTTAAGGTGTTAAATAAAAAGTGTGGATGCACCTGTGCTTTTAATAATTGCAGCTCTGCCGTAACTTTCTCCTGCTGCGCATTAAGCCAGTCCTTTTGCTTAAAATCCCAGTACTTAAAAAATTTTATGCTCATAGGGATTGCTGCTGAAGTAGTGATACATAAATAGCACCACGCAAGTGGACCTTTTGGCAAAACAAATTGCGGGTGCATCATCTTCTGTATAGGTATCACAATATAATCTTTGTATAACACGTCCAGGTACATACCGGCTATTCCCCAAAGAAGCATTAACAACAAAAATTCGAGTATTTTCCCTTTTAGCAAAAAATGCGGAACTGCCCAGTAAGCCATCGGGTATCCATATAAAATGAAAATGGGTAACCATATAAACATATTGATGACCTGCACGCCAAACGAAAAAGGAGTGCCAATTGCTTCCCAAAAACATGCCCAAATTAACGTATGTATAATCCAATATGTAACATGGCGCAACACTTTGTATCGGGGAGAAAAAACAAAATCGTTATAAAGGAAGATATTAATGGATTGCAATAGCCGGTTCATCTGCTAATCAATTTTAGTTTTTTGGCTCTATCAAAACTTTTAAAAAATAAATCGCTCTTTCAACTCGAAGTTAAATAATCATTAGTCATTTATAAATAATAAAACGACTAATTACTCTTTTTTCCGACAAACAACATTTTTTACATTTTAAAACCATGTGTTGTCATTTACGGCTTTATATCCGGAAATATTTCGTTTAAGCGATTAGTTTTTAGAAAGACGAAATTCTGCTTTTATTTTAGCATTGAGTATTTTTTCTGTCTAAAACTCATACCAATGGAACAGTTTGAGGTCGGGTAAATTGTAGCAAACAAAAAAATAAATTATAAACACATGAGCATCTTGTCCAAAAATTATTCTTATTATTTAATAATCATTCTTAAATAGTTTAGTAATGAAACTAATCAAATTATTATCATTAACCATTGCTTTATTCCTGTTTTCTCATTGCGGTTATTCCCAGTTAGGAAATCTGTCCAATAAAGTAAAGAACACCGTAGTAAATAAGGTAAAAAGCAAATCCGGGAAAACAGAAACTACTGCCGACAAAGATACCCAAACGGATAAGGCGGCAGATCCAACAGTCACAACAGTAGACACAAAAGAAAACAATAATGTAAAAGCAAAAACGATGTCAAACGAAAGCAACACTATAAACAAAAAATATTTTCTCTATGAAGACTTAAAGATTATTTCCGGCGCCACATTTCATTTTTCCGATAAGCCTTTTGGCGATAACCACGAAGGCGCCAAAACAAATTTTAAATCAAGCGAGTTTGTTTATGGCCGTTTAGAATTAAATAACCAATCTATTGAAGATGCATTTAAGTTGTCTCCTCTTGGCGACAACTATTACTTGATATATAATTTTTCTGTTGTAAACGGCGATGAGGGCAGCTATGCACAATCCACATACAACTCTATAATGCTGAAACCGGGGGATATAAAGAAGTCTGCTTTCAATTTTGATCTCCTGCCCGACCCTGCTAAAGCTTCCACCGGCATTGGAATGAATTACCAATATGGTTTTGATGATAAGCATATTTCCGGCGGGCCAATGTACCTGATTATCGACCAGTCAAAATTTCCAAACAATGGCGACTATACCATTCAGTTACAATTTTATTTTAGGCCTGTAGATGGCTGGGGCAATGGCCTGCCCAACTCCAGTGACTGGCCCGGTGTAGAAGGTGCTTTTAAATTCAATTTTAATACAGCGGATGTAACATCCATAAAAAATAACTTCACCAAAGTAGATAAAAATGTACGTGCTGTTATTTCTACACTGCACGCCATGCCCAACTGGTGGCCCAAAACTTCCAGAAAATTGCCCGACGCATCGCTTAACCCTGCTGCACTGGAAGCAATGATAAAAGCGGAGTTAAGTTCTTCAGGAGATGAGCTCGTTAAGTTTGCGGTAGGCAATAACAGTCCCAATACAACCTGGGTCATTCAAAAAAACGATCTAGGCGTTCCCACTTATCAGTTACTGGCGGAAAATGTTTATACGATTTATAAAAGAGAAGGTAAATGCTTTATTGGGGATGTTAGCATTGCCATGGAATACCTTGGTGGCGGCAAATACGGTAAGCCTTATGTACGTAATGTAAATGTTGCCACCAGCGGATACGGAACGGCGATTGATTGCAGTGCAATAAAATAAAATTCAAAAAGATAAACTTATGAGCGAAGTAATATTACAACCTGGTGAAACCGACATCGATACCTGGACGATCTTTTATACGCCATCGGGAGGAAAGAAGTTTAATGGCAAACTCACTGTTACCAACAAACGATTAATTTACCGCACCCTGTATGATGCGGCATACAATCCTGCTTCTTACCATGTTACGTTTAACAAAGAAGATAAGGATATTGTCTTTTCCATCAATAAAGCAGACATTACCCATGTAGATATACAAAAAAGCCTGTTAGCTAAAAAGGTTATGGTCACTCTTACCGACGGCTCAAAACACGAATTTAATTATGGTGTAATGAGCGTGGATAAATTAGCAGACGCGATAAATAGTTAAGTCACTTCATAAAAATTTTAAAATTATGAAAAGAATAATTTTTATCCTTCTTCTTTCTATTGGAGTGGGAAGCATGGCACATGCGCAGTTGTTTAAGGTGCTCAAAACAAAAGCAAAGACTGCTGTGGATAATTCTGTTGACCGGTCTACCAGCAAGGTAGTGGACAAAACTATAAATAACCCGGCAGACAACATTACGGATACAGTTTTAACCAAAGCCGGAAAAAAGTTGCAGTCTATTTTTAAAAAGAAGGATACAAAAAATAAAATAACCGATGATACTCTACAGATCAGAGTGCCACAAACAGATAGTATTGCAATCAAGTCACCGAATCAAAACCAATAGAGGTATAGCTTAAATAAACACCAACAGCAGGAAGGTTAATCAATGCTTCGGTTAGCTTACCAATTTTATTTGTCAGCATTAAATTTAAAAAATATGAAAAAAATATTCTTTTCTCTTTTGGCCTGCGTGCTTTTTATCGGTATTCATCATGCTGCGGGTCAGGATCCATATACACGGCTAAAGCAATCCGCAGGGCAAAATCCTGTACTAAGGCAGAACCTGAAAGAAGTTGTGATCCCAGAAAATGACAGTAGGCGCAAAGTAGAAAAAAAAGCACCTATTGCCTTCAAGCCCATCGAAATGGTTGACAAACAAGGTAGAAGAATAAACCCGGATGAAACCATCGTTGTTAATGAAAAAAGCGAAAAAGCCAGTGTCATTTTTGACAAATTGAATGAAATTGAAAAAGAGCAAAATGCAAGAGGTTATTCTATCAGGAATAACCAGGCACCATTAATAATAGACATCATTACACCATCTTCGGAACTGGATGGAAGGGTTCCTGAAATGGCAAAAAGTATTAACCGTTTAAAATCGGAAAGTGAATTGAACACGCTGGCCGCCAGCATCAAACAGGTAGATGGTATTACAATAAATCCTTTTGGACAATATAACGGTACCGAGAGAGACAAACTGGAACGAACAAAGTTTGCGGTAAATGCTTCAGGAGTTTTATCAGCGTCAACATCAACACCAAAAAGCAGTGAAACAGGGCTTAAAGCAAAACGGTTTGCAAATACAACAGGTGTTACCGATCCTAATAAAAACTTAACCTTAACTACCGGCGGCAGTAACAATTCATCCAATGCGTTGAAGGTAATC
>JBDUCW010000083.1:0-19076 GCA_040003235.1 Ferruginibacter sp.
TATTATTGATGCCACTGATCTCCATCGTGCCGCCGATGCGCAACATATTTCCCCAGGGCGTAATAGCGCATCTTCCATCAACAAGTATGGCAGGATAATGAATATTCTTTTTCACATCGGGATATGTATAACTGTAGCCTTTTCCGGGCTGTAACAATAAACGGATGCCCATCATTTTTGAAACTAACGGTATCCAGGAGCCGGCGGATAAAATAACTTCATCACAATTCAATTTACCCTGATCAGAAAGAACAGCTGTGATCCTGCCATTGTTTTTTTCAAAACCGGTAACTGAAGTATTCAGTTTGAATTGAACGCCTTTTGTATCAAGATGTTTTTTTAAAGCAGTCATCATTCTGCCCGGATGAAAATGACAATCGTCTTTATACAAAACGCCACCTCTTACATTCACTTCCACATCAGGTTCCAGCGCCTGCACCTGCGATGCGTTGAGTCTTTCAACTTTTAATCCGAATTTTTCAGCATCATCCGCCAGATGCATTTCATGATTTTCAGTTGCTTCACTTTTATACATCATAAAACAACCGATCTCTTCCATTAAAAATGTATCGCCGATATCATTGCGCAGTTCACTCATCAAAGAGCGGCTCAGCTGAAGAATATTATTGAGGTGCGGTGCATTTTTTTTAACGGTGGCCGCATTGCTGCTCTTCCAGAACTTCATGCCCCACCGCATCAGGTCGAGATTCAACCTGGGCTTCACATAAAAAGGACTGCTGCTGCTCATCATGTGACGAATCCCTTCTTTAATAATTCCTGGTGAAGCCAATGGGACAAAATGGCTTGGAGAAATGTATCCCATATTACCGAATGAACAACCGTCTGTGATATTGCCGTTGTCTATCACCGTTACTTCATGTCCCGACTTTTGCAGATAGTAAGCAGTGCATAAACCGATAACGCCGCCCCCGATAATTGTTACATTCATAATGCTGATTCAGATTTTATTTTTTTCGCAGTTATTGTTCGCCATCATCTTTTTAAATTACCTGGAAGCCCAATGCATAAGGATCATCGGCTTCATCGATCGTAATTATATTATTGCCGTAAATCCTTGCCCATCCTTCAATAGATGGTTGTATGCAGGGTCTGCCGTCAATCATTCCTTCTGATTCTATCCTGCCGATAAATTTACTGCCAATTATGCTTTCATGGATGAATGTATCTCCTTTTTTTAATTTGCCTTTCGCATACCATTGCGCCATACGTGCGCTGGTACCGGTTCCGCAGGGAGAACGGTCAATTGCTTTGTCGCCATAAAAAACCGCATTGCGTGCAGTAGAAGTTTTATCAATCGTGTCACCGGTCCATAAAACATGACTGCAACCTTTTATTGTTGCATCTTCGGGATGAATAAATTCATAACGTTCATTGATATTTTTTCTTAAACTTCCTGCAAAAGAAATCAGTTGACCGGCCGTGAAATTCTGTAAACCGGAAAAATTTTGCTGCACATCCACAATCGCATAAAAATTGCCGCCATAAGCAACATCAATATTCAATAAACCAAGACCGGGACAATCCACTTCAAGACCTTCAGAATGTAAAAATGAATTTACATTGGTGAGTTTTACGGTTTTTACTTTTGAGTCTTCCGTTTTATATTCGATCATCAGCAATCCTGCCGGCACTTCCATTCTTACAATGCCCGGCGTTTTTGGTTGTATCAAACCTTCTTCAATTGCGATGGTAATTGTGCCGATCGTACCATGGCCACACATGGGCAGACAACCACTTGTTTCAATAAATAAAACGGCTACATCATTTTCGGGATCGTGCGGTTCATATAAAATACTTCCGCTCATCATGTCATGACCGCGTGGTTCAAACATCAGCCCCCGGCGGATCCAATCGTATTCATTGATGAAATGAATTCGTTTTTCACTCATGTTTTTTCCGTTAAGAACAGGTCCGCCTTTTTTAACCAGCCTTACCGGATTACCACAGGTGTGGGCGTCCGTGCAATGGAATGTATATTTCATTTTATTCTCTACATTTGTAAGTATGGAGACCTACGGTAAAATTTTATTGATTGCCATGCCTGTTTTTTTGCTCCTCGTACTATTTGAAAAATGGTATGGCTGGCGTAAAGGTAAAGACACCGTCCGTAATATGGACATGATCTCGAGCCTGAGTTCCGGCATCACCAATGTAACAAAAGATGTATTGGGTCTGGGTATCACTATTCTTGCATATGGATGGATCGTAAACAGGATCGCGGTGCTGCATGTTCATAATGGCATTCTGACTTATATCATCGCTTTTATAGCAATTGATTTTGCAGGTTACTGGGTTCACAGATGGAGTCATCACATCAATTTTTTCTGGAATTATCATATCATTCATCACAGCAGTGAAGATTTTAATTTAGCCTGCGCATTGCGGCAAAGTGTTTCTGCTTTGGTGAATCCATTTAGTTTTTTACTGATTCCCGCTGCGTTGCTGGGCGTTCCGCAGATCGTGATCGCTACCATTGCACCTTTACATTTGTTTGCGCAGTTCTGGTATCATACGCAGCATATTAATAAGATGGGCGTTTGGGAAAAGATCATTGTTACGCCTTCGCATCACCGCGTGCATCATGCTGTGAATCCGGAATATCTTGATAAAAACCTGGGACAGATATTTATTTTCTGGGATAAATTATTTGGCACTTACCAGGATGAATTGCCGGAAGCACCACCGGTTTATGGTATTACCAGGCCGGTGCAGACATGGAATCCTATCCGGATAAATTTTCAGCATTTATGGCTGATGATGCAGGATGCATGGCGGGCAAAAAGTATAAAAGATAAGTTTCTCATCTGGACAAAACCAACGGGCTGGCGGCCTGCAGACGTTGCAGCAAAATATCCTGTAAATAAAATGGAAGCCATTTATGAGTATGAAAAATATGCACCTAAAGTTTCTGCAGCATTAAATGTATGGAGCTGGTTACAACTGGCGATGACATTGTTGTTCATCAGTTATCTTTTTGGATTCATTGCAAAGATCGGTGCGCCGGGAATTTTTTATTATGGAGGATTTATTTTTCTTTCTGTGTATGCTTATACTGAACTGATGGACAGACATCCTTTTGCTATTTTCTGGGAGACAATAAAAAACTGCTATGCACTTGTGATTATTTATAAAACCGGGGATTGGTTTCATGCAACAGGTTTTATACCAGGCATTAATTATATGTTAATCGGATATTTTTTAATCTCCACTTTTATTACCACATTCTTTGTAGTAAAACACAAACGCGAAGATTCAAAAGAAATGGTTGCTGTATTGCAAACTCAGAATGCATAAATTACTTTCATATTCTGATCAGACCGGGACGATCAGACTGCATTTTTCGTCCATTCATTATTCAGCAGCCGCCAGATATTCAGCAGATTTTCATTTTTTAATGCATCCGGCAATAGATATGCAGGACAGTTTTGAAAACATACCGGTCTTACCCAACGTTTAACAGCATTGATACCAACTGCAGTAAATCTTGAATCGGTAGAAGCAGGGAAAGGGCCGCCATGCACCATCGAGGGACAAACTTCTACTCCGGTAGGCACATTATTAAAATTAATTCTACCGGCAATGGTTGTAGCAATATCAATACAGTCGGAATGATCTGTAAAATCTTTTTCTGTTCCCATCAATGAAGTGGTGAGCTGGCCTGCAACAGCAATCCATGCCTTTTTTAATTCATTGATATTTTTACATTTTACGAGTAAGGAATAAGGCCCGAATACTTCTTCATGCAGCAGGTTATTCTGCAGAAAAGTAGCAGCATCAACGGTTGCAAGGGAAGGCAAAGAATCCAGTCCGGAAGTTTTTGCAAGGGATTGGCTGACCAGCTCCACATTTTTCTGTTGGAGGGCGCTTTTCATTTTATCATAGTATGCTTTATAAATACCGGCATGCAGCATTTTTGCAGGAATTACTTCAGCGATCTCCTGCCCCAGCAATCTTAGGAAACTATAGAGCCCGTCATTTTCAATAGCGAAGATCAAACCGGGATTGGTACAAAACTGCCCCATGCCAAGCGTGACGGAACCGGCAATCTGTTTTGCAAGAACCGGTGCATCGGTTTCAATGATATCAGGAAAAATAATAACAGGATTCACACTGCCCATTTCAGAAAAAACCGGAATAGGTTTTAATCTTTCCTGCGCATGATCATACAATGCTTTACCACCGGAATAAGAACCTGTAAAACCAACGGCTGCCGTAAGCGGATGTTGAACCAATGTTCTGCCGGCCTCAAAAGAATTGGCATGGACGTGCTGAAAAACATACTGCGGCATTTTACATATTGCAATCGCTTTTTGAATGGCAGTAAAAACCATCTCACTGGTTGAAGCATGTGCGGGATGTGCTTTCACGATCACTGGACAACCGGCAGCCAATGCACTTGCGGTATCGCCGCCTGCGGTGGAATAAGCAAAAGGAAAATTACTTGCACCAAAAACTATTACCGGTCCGAGCGGTATCATCATTTTGCGGATATCCGGTTTGGGCGGCGTTTTATCAGGAATGGCTGTATCAATACTTGCTTCCAGCCAACTGCCTTCGCGGAGCATGGCTGCGAACATGCGGAGTTGCATCGTGGTTCTTCCTCTTTCACCGGTAAGACGTGGTGCAGGTAAGTTTGTTTCTGCAGCCGCTTCATTGATGAGCGCATCAGCAAGCGATTCTATTTCAGTTGCAATCGTTTCTAAAAAAATTGCTTTATCGTTCGCACTTGTTTTTTTATAAATGGCAAATGCTTTGTCTGCATTTTGCAGAATATTATCTAATTCTGCTGCTGTTGCTTCTTTAAACATTTCTTGAGTTAAGAATTAAAGTTATGAGTTAAGATGAATTGCTGTCTTGCTTAATTGATAAATTGTTTTATGGTTAATTTGATAGGTTATCTGCAAAGGTGTAATTCATTACAGCAATTCAACAATGTAACAATTTAACCAGGTAACAGTTCAACATCAAACATTACAACTGCGGCCTTGCAGCAATTCCATCATTGATGATCTTTAAGATGCGTTCACGTTCTTCGCCAATCAATGTTAACCGTGGTGGACGCACATTTTCACTTCCAATACCCGCCTGTGTTTCTGCCAGTTTTATATATTGTACCAGTTTGGAATGAATATCCAGCTCAAGCAATGGCATGAACCACCTGTAAATTTTTGTGGCCGCTTCGATCTTGCCTGCTTTTACCAGGTTATAGATTGTTACGGTTTCTTTCGGAAAAGCGCAGACCAGTCCTGCAACCCATCCGTCGGCACCCAGACAAAGTTCTTCCATCGCAAGCGTATCAACGCCGCATAATATTTTATAACGACCGCCAAAACGATTGATAAGCCGGGTAACATTGGTTACATCACGCGTACTTTCTTTGATCGCAGTAATATTTTTTGAATCGACCAGGTCTGCAAACATATCAGGTGTGACATCGGTTTTATAATCCACCGGGTTATTATAGATCATGATGGGCAGATCAGTTGAAGCGGCAATCGTTTTAAAATACTCAACTGTTTCGCGATGATCCGTTTTATAGCGCATGGCCGGTAAAAGCATGAGTCCATCAGCGCCCCATTTTTTTGCAAGAGCTGCCTGTTGCAAAGCTTCTTTGGTACTGCCTTCGGCGATGTTGATCACGACCGGAATTTTTCCTCCTGTCTTTTCAATGGCAAACTTTACCAGTGTTTCTTTTTCTGAAGTGCTGAGCACGCTTGCTTCACCGAGGGTTCCACCGAGTATAATTCCATGAATACCTGATTGAATCTGAAACTGCAGATTCTTTTCAAACAAAGGAAGATCGAGGGCATCAGTTCCAGTAAATTTTGTAGTGAGCGCGGGAAATACCCCTTTCCATTCAAACTGCATTGATTTGTTTTTGGGATGTAAACTAATGAAAAGTTCAGATGTTTCAGATGTGTTGTTTGATTGTTACATTGTTTATTGCTGTATTGTTTATTTACAGTTAATAGATTAAAGAATTCTTCAGTATTAAAAGCTGCCTTCAACAATTTATCAATTCACCAATGCAGTTATATAACCGCTTTCACTAAAGTTTCACAAAATCCACCAGAACGCAGCATTATTTTTGCCTTTTGTAGCTGCATTTTTATTCACAAAAAAACAAAAAGGAGTTTATTATGGCATTCAAATCATTTAATTTGGTTGCAATCGCCGTTTCTGCCGGGATTTTCCTGGCAAGCTGTTCCAATACTGCTCATATTGAGAAAGCAAAAGGCGTAGATCTCAGGGATTATAAAACATACAGCTGGCTGGAACCTGAAAAAAAAGCGGGGCAGAAAGTCAGCAGACGCAATGAGATTGTACAACAGAACATACGGGCCGCTGTAAGTGAGCGGTTACAAAAAAAGGGCTGGAAACAAGTGGAAAATGATCCGGATATATTGGTAAGCACAGATATGGCTACCTCAACAAAAAAACAAAGAGTAAGTGATCCTGTGTATTCACAACCTACCACAAGAACTTACTACAACCCTTACAGCAGGCGCTACAATACTTTTTATTATCCTTCGCAGTTTGTAGGATATGACAATTATTCAAGCTCTGTAAAAGAAGGAAGAATTACTGTTACACTTATAGACAGCAGAACAGATAAAGCGGTCTGGCAGGGATGGTCTTCCAAAGAACTCGACAATGGACATATGTCTGATAAGGACATCAATAAAAATGTGAAGTCGATCTTTAAGAAATTTGATGTAAAATAAGTTTCAAAGAGATGATAAAAAACCCGCTGAGCAGCGGGTTTTTTTTATTGTTTTTGTGGAAGTAATATCATGATAATGCGCAAAACTGGTACTTGCAGCAGCATTTTATTCTGTTTGTTCGTCTTAAATCCAAAACCGGAATATTTTTCAGGCAATTTTCGCCGCCGATAAATAACTTTAAGCCATAATCAATCAGCAGATGAGAAAGGTGTGGGTCCTTATATTTTTTTGTACCTGTATCAGCAGCAGCTATGGGCAGGGAGTATATTACAATACACCCAGCAATTTATTTGAACTTACAGGTGGAGCAGGTAACTGCGGATCCGCATCGGTAGCTAATGTTTGCCTTAATGCTCCATACAGTATTGCATGTTATAAAGACAGCATGTATGTGTTGAACAGCAGCGGGACATTATTGCGGTTTAAAATAGGTGTACCAGGAAGCTGCCAGACGATGGGTAATTTTGTGTCGTGCAATTCGCTGACAGTTGATAAAAATGGTATAGTCTATATGGCCAATAGTAACCTGTACCGTTATGATCCATATGCCAACGCATTCACCAACCTGGGTGCGATGCCTTTCAGCAGTGCCGGCGACCTTATTTTTTTTAATGATAAACTGTTGATGGCAGGATCACCTGCAGGTATTTACGAATTGAATATCAGTAATCCTTCTGCAAGCACATTGTACATGAATACCGGAGCTTATACTTTTTATGGCCTGGTATCTTTTCCTGTTCCATGTTCCAACAGCCGGTATTTCGGCCTTTCGCCACAATCAGGCGGTACCGGTATGATAGAAATCGATCTGCAGAACAAAATATTGCTGGGACAAACCTGCCTGATATCAGACATTGTATATAACGCGGCCAGCACAACAGAGAACGGACTGAATGCCGATGTTAATTTCAGCAACATCAATATATCAAATCCATGCCCACCAGCAATTACAGGTTCTGCGCAGATCACCGCTGTTTTTCCGTTTCCGGGAACCATTACTTATCAACTGGATAATGGCGCCAGCAATACCAGCGGTTATTTTTCCAATCTTGCAACAGGTACACATACAGTTGTTGCTTCAATAGGAAGCAATTCCTGTTCAGGTTCCACCACATTCAATGTCATTGCCGGACTGGATCAAAATATTCCTGTTGTAAAAACAAATTCAAATAACTGCGATAACAACAACGGAACTATCAGCATTACTGCTGCTTCTGCTCATGTTCCTATTACTTACACTTTACTGAATAATGGACTGGTGCAGACCACGGGAAATTTTACCGGACTTGCGGGCGGCACTTATCATTTCCATATAACGGATACCATTGGCTGCAGCAAAGACACTTCAATAACCATTATTTATGATAAACCGGTATTGGTTCATGCAGTTCAGCATTCCAATTCACATTGCGGATTAAATAGCGGGAACATTTCTGTTGAATTGAATGAAGACAGTTCCGGCGTTTTGTCTTCATTGAATAATGGAGTCTTTATTCCTGTGCTGCATTATTACAATCTTGCAGGAGGAAATTATTATCTGCAGGTAAAAAAAGGAAACAATTGTTACTTTGATACCAGTATTATTGTTCAGGAGATCATGGATCTGAAACCAGCAATCGTGCTGCAGGTAAACAATCAATTCTGCTTTGAAGATAACGGACGCATCAGGATAATTTCAACAGGTAATGATCAACCCTATCTTTATCAGCTAAATAACAATAGTTACCAGCCGCAGCCACTGTTTGAAGGACTGGCTCCAGGTAATTATCATTTACGGCTGCAGAATATAAACGGATGTACCTGGGACAGTTTTGCAGTTATTGCAGCCTATCCAAAAAACGGGATACAGAAAACCGTTAGTTCCAAAGCGCCAACCTGCAGGGTTATGACTAACGGTACATTACAGGTAACCGCAACTGGCATAGATATACCTTATCATATTATTTTAAATGGGCAACGTTACGCTAACGGGCAACTTATTACCGGACTGACAGCAGGCGACCAGTCTTTTTTAATTGAGAATAAAGACGGCTGCATTGTTGATTCGGGTGTTGTAAAACTTGTTACTGTTTTTGAACCCGGCTGCAATGATGTATTTATTCCCAATAGTTTTTCTCCCAATGGAGATGGAATAAATGATCTGTTCCGACCTTCTTATTCATCTTTCATAAAAAATATCAACCTGCAGGTATATAACAGGTATGGACAGTTATTATATCATGCACAGGAAAATAATATTGGCTGGGACGGCACATATAAACAAATAGCGCAGGAAACAGGTTCTTATGTATTTATATTGCGGTACACCGATTATTTCGGGGAAAACAAAATGGTAAAAGGAAGTTTGATGCTGATCAGGTAAGAAGTTGAAAGTAATAAGTTTTATTGTAGAGAATAAAATATATCTCATACCGATGATCTCCTAAAAAAATAAGTTTTCAAAACAGATTATCTCAATAAAAAAGCCTCTCATTATTGAAAGGCTTTTTATTTTCCTAAGTACCACGTACGGGATTCGAACCCGTGATTCCTCCGTGAAAGGGAGGCGTCTTAACCCCTTGACCAACGCGGCAGTTAATTCCCGTTTTTGGGACGGCAAAGATAGGCGCTCAGCCTTTTTATTCCAAAAGATTTTTAATTGCTTCTATTATGCATAAATGCGACCCAAAAAGCCCGTCAGTGCTGCATTTGTCTTTTCCGGTTCTTCCCACATTCCCATGTGCCCGCTTTGTTCTAAAATATGAATATGCGATTCGGCAGGCAGATAACATTGCGGCATTATAATATCAAACGGCACTGCTTTATCCTGTTTGCCCATGATAAACAACACGGGCCTGGAGAAATTTTTTAATACTTCGGTTCTGTCGGGCCGGCCGATCATTGCCTGCTGTTGCTGCGCCAATGCTTCGGGCAAAAGAAAACTTACCTGTTCAATCAATTCCTGCACTGCAAGTGGATTTGCAGCGGCCCATTTTTCACTGAAAAGACCCGGAACGCTGGTCTTGAAATAAGCAGCAGACCCATTTGATAAAATAAATTCTATGGATTTTTTCCGCGTAGCAATTTTTTCCTGATTGTCTGCAGCTGCCGATGAATGCATTAATCCCAATGCGTTGAGCATCTTTGGGAAATTGACTGCAAAAGCCATTGCAATGTAACCACCCATGCTATGGCCAAGCATTGCACAGACAGGAATATTTTCTGCTTCCAGAATTGTTTTTATACTTCCGGCATAATCATCCAATGAAATAAGTTCAGGATTATAAACTGATAATCCTGAGCCGGAAATGCCAGGTAAAATAAGCCGGTATTTTTTTTCCAGATGATGAACCTGTTGCTGCCATACATCAACCGTTTCACCAAAACCATGAACGAGTACTACCGGTAACCCTGAACCTGTTAGCTGATAAGAAAGCGGTTGATTCCTGTAAGAGATCATTTTCGTTTGCATCAAATTATTTTTTAGTTATCAATGCTTCCAAAATAGAATTGAGGGCTACAAAATCCTGTTTATATTTTGAAATCAATTGAGGCCAGGTAATGCCGTCAGACCAGGTTTGACAGCGGGTTCGCGTCTTTGCGGTAAAATATCTTTGTGGCTCTGAAGAGCAGCAGCACTACCAATGGTAATAATGCATTGTTCATTTGCTGTGGCAAAAAGAACCAGCTTATCAGCAGGGCCATCATCAGCAGTGCAGTGAATGCAAAATATTTTTTCACCCATTTTTTTTTGCTGTTGGTGAAAAAGGCCATTACAAAATGTGAGGGCAATGCCCAAACCAAATTGAAATTATTCCTGCACATCTGGTGATCGGTGGCGGTCCACATCAGCACAAGACAAATACCAAGCAATCCGGTAAAAAAAAACAATACGCCATCAAAGCCCCGGATGAAAGATCCGGCAACATTATTTTTTAATGAACTGATCACGACAATAAGAATGAGTAACAGACTGAAAACAAACATCGGCGTAAAAATAGCTTTGCTGATAACCGGTGCAGGTATATCATATAACTGTTTTTCACTGATCACGTACTGATGTTCAGGACTGCTGCTGTCCAGTGCCTTCATCAGGTTATCGGGCAGGAACTGTTGCTGTGCTGTTGTCATGACAGCATCGCAGCGGGCGCCAAGCAGAATATCAATACCGAGTTTGCTCCACCAGGCTTTGCTGTTATTAAGATAAACATGAAATGCCTCGCGGAAGCTGGTGCCGGCGGGCATTACAGAACTTAGCGGTGGCAAACTTTTTTTTAAATTGACAATGAGATCACGTGGCCGGGTGGTGCAGTTATCCAGAAAAAAATCATACTTATAATACCTGTTCTGCGGCAGCATATTAATAGCGAGCTTTTGAACGAGCACACTTTTTTCTGACGTTGATAAATTTAATTCCTGCTCTGTAATGCTTCGGTTGTCCATTTGATATTCGTCCCTGAAATCATTGAATCTTTCTGCTGAAAGACAATACAATAATTTACCCCGGATAAATTTTAAATAGAAACCATTATCATTAAAATCGAAAGTGCCGTAATTGTAAACAATGTCGCTGTGGCTGATGCTGTCGGTAACACGGATGGCCGTGTGACCGAAAGTTGAATAGAGGTCTTCGCCCGGACTACAGGTGAGCAGGCTTACGCGGATATGAGAACTGTCTGCCTGCGCAAAACCTTTAAAAGGAAAAATAAAAATTAAAAAGTAAAAGAAGAAACGCATGGAGTTGAGAGTTAAGAATTCAGCGTTATGAGTCATAAATTTACTTATAACGCACAACTTATAACGTACAACATATAATTTAAAGAAAAGTCTTAATGCTGAGGATGAGCAATCCATACACACAGGTAGCAGCAAAAATTCCTCTGGCTGTTTTGTCTATATGTGAATTGATATAAATTGTGAATATAACTGCATTGGCCAGCAGACAAAGGCTGAGCGCTACTGTCAGTACACTATGACCCAACTGGCCGGTAACCAGTTCATGTAATGCTTCTGTATAGCTTGTTTCACTGCCAAACACTTTATATTTCACAAAGAAAAAACCAACGAACGGAGCCAGCAGGCCCAATATTAAACCCAGCAAGAAATTATCTTTCTTAAAAATCATTTGAACGGATTGTTTTTTTCTAGTTTTTGTTTAACGGCATAATTGGTAAGGTCGAACTGCACCGGTACCACACTGATATAATTTTTTTGTAACGCTGCCACATCGGTATCTTTTCCTTTATCAAAATTGATGAACTGACCGGTGAGCCAGTAATATTTTTTTCCATGCGGATCAAGTCTTTCATTAAAGTCTTCTTCATATTTTGCATATGCCTGGCGGCAGATCTTGATGCCCCTGATATCTTTTTGCGGAACAGCGGGAATGTTCACGTTCAGCAAAAGATGTTTCTCAGATTTCATAGCCAGTACATCTTTTACTATTTTATGGATGAAAAATTTTGAAGCAGTAAAATCAGCTTCAAAGCGAAAATCAAGTAATGAGAACCCAATGCTGGGAATGCTTTCTATGGCGGCTTCCATAGCCGCACTCATGGTACCGCTATACAATACATTAATAGAATGATTGGCGCCGTGATTGATACCGCTCAGGCAAAGATCCGGTTTCTGATGTAATACTTTATCTACGGCAAGCTTTACACAATCAACAGGCGTTCCACTGGTTTGCCATGCCTCTGCATTCAGATCTGAAAACATATCTACTTTATTCAGGCGCAGGGGATCACCGATGGTAACGGCATGGCCCATGCCGCTTTGTGGTTTATCGGGTGCAACTACTACAATTTTCCCGAGGCCTTTTACAGCTTCCACCAGGTTGCGGATGCCCGGTGCTGTAATGCCATCATCATTCGTAATCAGTATGGTTGGAACTTTTGATTGTTTTGTTTTCAAAATATTTTTTTTAAAATCGTATCGGCCATATTAATTGAACCAGTGAAACCAGGGACGTGCATTAGTTGCACGTAATGGCCAAGGAATCGCCGCTAGAATAATAATCAGTGCAAGACCAAAGAAGATCAGTCCGCGTGTATGTTTGCTTTTATCAGTCGTACCTTTTTTAACCATTATTCGCCCTACATGCACAAGTAGCCAGCCGAGGATCATCATGGCCATATGTTCCATGGCGAAAAACCGATTGTCGTTATGCATGGTTTCTTTGAAATGATCCTTAAGAAGGCTGAACCAATCGTTTTTAAAATATAATACAATACCGACCAGTAATTGAATATCGCAAAAGATCATGAATAGCATACCGCTGCGGTTATCATTTGCAGAATATAATCTTTTGCTGAAGGTACCGCCCAGCGCGCTGAATACGGCCCACAATCCGAATAACAAAACGCCCCAGCGCAAGAGGCTATGCAGTACAAGTAAGGCTGTTTGCATAAAAATTTTTATTTGAAGCAAATGTAATAAGAATTGGCCATGAAGAAGTTGTTAGTTGTTAGATGACAGTTGAAAGGAATACAAAAGACATCTGGATGAATACAGAAATATTTTTTTGCAGGATTGACTTACGATTTATAATGTAAAACTCTTTCAACCTCATTTTTCACTTTTTTTTATTTCCGGGTAAAATAAATTCGCTTAGAACTTATAATTACTATATTATTCTTGTTTTATTCGTGTAATTCGTTGCAAAAAAAACCGTGCCTGCAAAAATAAATTTGTTCAAACTAAAATAATTAGTATATTTGTACTAATCAAATTAGTTCTACCATGTCAATAGCCGGACAAAATCTAAAATACCTGCGCAAGCTGCGTGGGTGGACTCAGGAAGAGTTTGCAATCAAACTTGGTATCAAACGGTCGCTGATCGGCGCCTATGAAGAAGAACGTGCTGATCCACGCCTGGATGTTATGGAGATACTCTGCGAAATGTTTAAACTCACACTCGATGACCTGATGCGGAAAGATCTCAGCAATACAGCTAATAATTATATTGCAAAACGAAGACAGATGAAAATGATGACTGCTGACCGCAACGTTATTCATTTTGTTCCGGTAAAAGCTGCGGCCGGTTACCTGGCGGGTTATGCCGATACAGAATTTATTGACGAGCTGAATACATTCACACTGCCGATGCTGACCGGTGGTAATTACCGGGCCTTTGAAATAATCGGCGACAGTATGCTTCCCACACCAAGTGGCAGTATCATTGTAGGAGAGAAGGTGGATAGTATTGAAGATGTAAAAAATAACATGCCTTATATTGTAGTGAGCCGTAACGAAGGGATCGTATATAAACGCATTGTAAAAAGTAATAAGACTAAAAATAAAGTTTCGTTGGTGAGCGACAATCCGCAATACCAGCCATACCAGGTCAACGCCGAGGATATTGTTGAACTCTGGCAGGCACAGAGTGTGATCAGTAAGGTAACCACACAGCAGCGATGGGATGTGAATTCACTGGCCAGCCTGGTAAATAATCTGCAGGACCAGGTAAGTACAATGAAAAAGAAAATGAATTGATCATCGGTTCATATAATATTTATGCTGAAAGAAATAACAAACAGGATATTGAACGAAGCAGGAGAACTGGATATTACGGCATCTGCAAATTCTTCCAAAACAGATTTTGATTTTTTTATTGGTAAATGGCGGATCAAAAATAACAAACTGAAAAGCAGGCTGGACAACTGTAAAGAATGGATAGAATTTGAAGCCACCCAGACAGATCATAAAGCTTTGAACGGTCTTGCCAATATGGATCATTTTTATGCCACACTCAATGGTAAATCTTTTGAAGGCATGACTATAAGGTTATTCAACCCCAAAACAAAATTGTGGAGCATCTATTGGGCCGACAGTAACACAGGAGTTTTTGATCCGCCGGTAGTTGGTTCATTTGAAAACGGCATCGGGCACTTTTATACAAAGGACATTTTCCAGGGAAATGAAATACTTGTAAAATTTCAATGGGATAAAACCGATATCGACAACCCGGTATGGAGTCAGGCTTTTTCAGCAGATAATGGTGAGACATGGGAATGGAACTGGTATATGTATATGAGCAGGATGAATTGAGGAAGTTCTACGTTCTACGTTTTACGTAATACGTATAACGTAAAACCTTTTTAAGTTGTGCGTTATTGGTTGAGATGTTTCTCCACTGGTTCGTGAACCTGAAGATAAAATAAATGATCTTTGATTTTAATAGTAACCCAACTTATACTTAGCTATGCCTGCTATTTGGATCAACAGCAGATGGCAGAGAAAGGCCGGGGTTTCTTATTCTTAACTTCGCAAACAGATACATCGATTAATAAACAAAAAACAAACAGTTATGATTAAGTTACAGATTGTAGGCAATCTTGGAAAGGATTGCATCACAAAAGAAGTGAATGGAAAAAATGTGATCAACTTCAGTGTTGCTCATACAGAACGTTACAAAGACAGTCAGGGAAATCAGAAAGAACGCACTACCTGGGTTGAATGTGCTTACTGGACTGATAAAACGGCAGTTGCTCAATATCTCACCAAAGGAAAAATGGTGTATGCAGAAGGCAGTCCTGAAGCTGATGCTTATATGAATAAAGAAAATCAGGCATCTGCAACTTTACGCATGCGGGTACAAAGTCTTCAATTGCTTGGAGGGGGAGATGCCCAGGGTTCCAACACCGGCAATGTAAGTAATGCCGGTATGACTACAGCACCGGTTACCAGAACGATCAGTAATGCAGCACCGGTAGATGATCTTCCATTCTAAAAAAATCAGGTAGTACTTGCTAAGAGATTAAAGAGAAAAGAGTTTAAAGGCTTAAAAAGTTGATAAGTTTGAATATGGTGATAAGGCCGGACTGAAATATAAATGTCAGAGTCTCCAACTTAAAACTTAAAACCTATAACGTGATACAAATAACGTAGTACGTCTAACTCTTTTCTCTTTAATCTCTTAGCAAATTTCATTATTTTGTGTACAAACTCAATCGTATGCAAAAGCAATGCTTGCTGCTCTCTTTCATTCTCCTTTTTTCTTTAACCGTTTTAGCTCAAAAAGATTATACGCAATATGTAGATCCTATGATCGGTACAGGCGGCCATGGACATACTTACCCGGGTGCGGTAATGCCGCATGGTATGGTACAACTTAGTCCGGATACAAGATTGGATGGCTGGGACGGATGCAGCGGTTATCATTACAGCGATAATTTTATTTATGGTTTTACGCACACGCATTTAAGCGGAACCGGTTGTAGCGATTATGGTGATATTTTATTGATGCCCATGAATGGCGATCCTTCTCCTGATAATAAAATATACGGATCAAAATTCTCTCATGCCAATGAAAAGGCAAGCGCCGGATATTATTCCGTAAAACTCGATGATGAAAATATTCTTGCTGAACTAACGGCAACGGACCGTGTAGGCTTTCATAAATATTCTTATTCAACAGATGGCAATAATTTTTTGATCCTGGATCTGAAACACCGCGATGAAGTGCTGGAATCTTCACTGACCATCATCAACGATCATACAGTTGGTGGATTGAGGCGCAGCAAGGCTTGGGCCGAAGATCAGTACGTTTATTTTGTGATGGAGTTTTCCAAACCATTTGCTAAATACGGCATCTGGAAAAATGACAAGCCACAACTTTCAGGTAAAGAAGCAAGTGGCACCAATCTCAAGGCTTTTTTCCAGATCTCAGGTAAAGATATCATGGTCAAAGTTGCGTTATCCGGCGTAAGTATTGAAGGCGCACAAAAAAATTTAAAAGCAGAAATTCCCGGTTGGGATTTTACTGCAGTAAAAAATGCAGCCCAACAAAAATGGAATACCGAATTGAGTAAGATTGACGTAAAAGGCAGCAGCATTCAGCAACTCAGAACTTTTTATACAGCTTTATATCATACGATGGTAGTGCCCTGCATCAATATGGATGTAGATGCACAATACCGCGGAAGAGATAATAAAATTCATACGGCAGTTGGCTTTACGAACTATTCTGTATTTTCTTTATGGGATACTTACCGTGGTGCGCATCCTTTATATACAATCATTGATCAGCAAAGAACAAAAGATTATATCAATTCTTTTCTTGTTCAATACCAGCAGGGCGGGAGATTGCCTGTGTGGGAATTATCCGGTTGTGAAACAGATTGCATGATCGGATATCACAGTGTTCCGGTGATTGTAGATGCGTATATGAAAGGCATTAATAATTTTGATACAAAGCTTGCATTGGAAGCCATGAAAAAAAGTGCCACCTGGAATCATCTTGGTCTGCCCGCATTGATGGATCATGGTTATCTTGAAGCAAATGATGAAAATGAAAGTGTGAGCAAAACTTTGGAATATGCATACGATGACTGGTGTATTGCGCAGTTTGCAAAAAAGACCGGGAACATGGATGACTATAATTATTATATTCAAAGAGCACAGTCATACAAAAATTTGCTGGATACTAAAACCGGTTTTATGCGGCCGAGAAAAAACGGCAACTGGTTATCTCCATTTGAACCAAGAGAAGTGAATAATAATTTTACGGAGGCAAACAGCTGGCAATATTCTTTTTATACGCCACAGGATGTGAACGGTTATCTTGAAATGACCGGTGGCAGAAAAAAACTTGAAGAAAAATTAGATGGTTTATTTACGGCTCCGCAACAAACAACCGGAAGAGATCAGTCTGACATTACCGGATTGATAGGTCAGTATGCCCATGGCAATGAACCAAGTCATCATATTATTTATCTCTACAACTTTGCCGGCGCGGCTTATAAAACACAGCAGCGCGTTCACCAGGTAATGACTGAAATGTACCATGATGCACCTGATGGCCTCGCAGGCAATGAAGACTGTGGGCAGATGAGTGCCTGGTATGTGTTGAGTGCAATGGGTTTTTATCCCGTTACACCGGGAACCACGGATTATATTATCGGTACGCCACAATTTCCAACGGCAAGCATTCATCTTGAAAATGGAAAAACATTCAGTATTATCGCAAACAATATAAGTGATGCCAATTTTTATGTTCAGTCTGCAGCATTGAATAATACAGCTTACGCAAAATCTTATCTTTCTTATTTTGATATTACAAAAGGAGGAGCGCTCAATTTTAAAATGGGCGCAAAGGCATCAAGCTTTGGATCAACAAATTTTCCTTCAACCGCAATCATGGATAATCTAATTGTATTGAATCCTGTCATTGAAGGCGCAAGCCCATCTTTTAAAGGAACACCCAGTATTAATATTTATTCTGATCAAACCGGGAGTACTTATTATTATACAACTGATGGAACTGTTCCGACAACTGGTTCGACAAAATTCAGTCAACCTTTCACAATTGAAAACAGTACCGTTGTAAAAGCAATTGCAGTAAACACAAAAGGCAAAAGCAGTTTTGTTACAACAGCGAAGTATACCAGATCGCCGAATAACTGGACCATTGTTTTGAATACGCCTTTCGAACATCAATACGATGCAGGCGGGGCCGAAGGTTTGATTGATGGCATTAACGGAACTACCGACTGGCGCAAAGGCAACTGGCAGGGATATCAAAATAATAATATGGAAGCAGTGATTGATCTGCAGGCAGACAAAAATATTCATCAGGTGAATGTTGATTTTTTACAAGATGCCGGAGCCTGGATCATTTTTCCAAAAGAAGTGATCGTTTGGGTTTCGCCCGATGGAAAACGCTGGCAGAAAGTTTTTACCGGTCAGAATACTTTATTACCTGAAGATAAAAAGATCAGTACTAAAAACATGACAGCGACATTCAATCCGGTTAATGCGAGGTATGTGAAAGTGAATGCTGTTCAATATGGAAAATTACCAGCCTGGCATGATGGCGCCGGAGGAGATTCGCATTTGTTTGTAGACGAAATCACGGTAGAGTAGAATACAATAGCCACGGATGCCACGGAGATCCACGGATAATACATAATGCAACGAATTGAATGAATGAACACGAATAATACAAGTCTGACGGCTCCGTCTGACCAATATGTTAAGTGTTAAGTGTTGAATAATTTTTAACGCCGCAGGATGAATTCGTGCAATTCGTTTCAAAAAATTCGTGGTAAAAATAAATCTGCAACAATCTGAAAGAACTCAACACATAGCACTCAGCACTCAACATAACAAAAAAAACTGCCACAGATTTCTATGGCAGTTTTTTTATAAAAGAGTTGAAATTATTTCCCCGGATTTCTGAGTTTGCTTCTTTTAGCACTGTAACCGAAATAGATTACGAAACCGATAGCAAGCCAGATGATCAACCGCAACCAGGTATCTCCCGGTAAGAAGACCATCATGAAAAGACAGGTCGCAATTCCTAAAATGGGAACTAGCGGAACCCACGGAGTTCTGAAAGCTCTCGGTGCA
>JBDUCW010000084.1:0-18936 GCA_040003235.1 Ferruginibacter sp.
CGCCCTGGTAACTGGTAATTGCAATTCCCTGTACATCTTCTTCAATGGCTGTTTCAACAATTTCTTTTACGCTGCGGTTGTGACCAAGATGAATGATCTCAGCACCTTTGCTCTGCATAATGCGGCGCATAACATTGATCGCTGCGTCGTGACCGTCGAATAAACTGGCTGCGGTAACGATACGCACTTTATTTTGAATAGTAAACGACATAAGTAGATTGAATGATGATGGACTTGATGTTAATGCTGATCAGTTTTGCTGTTCCGGCAAAGGAATACAATCGTTGGGCAAATTTACATATTAAAAGGCGTCAATAAAATAATCAATCCTGCTTTTTAGCAACGCTTACTTTCTTTGCAAGAAGCTTTGGAAGATCGAACACAAGTGCCAGAGAAAGATTGAAAGACCTGTAATCAATAAAGTCATTGCTTTGCAATAAAGACAATCCGGTCTGCACTTCAAACTGAAGTCCGGGTAAATGCCGGTTGCCGAAACTGTACAGCATTGCCGGTTCCCAGAAAAAATGATGCTGGCTTCCGATGCTGTCGAGTTTATAATTATCCAGATCAAACGCATTGTAATCAGTATGAATATGGTTAAAACTGACAAGACTGAACCTGGATACTAATGATGCGATAAAACTTCCTTTGCTGTGCAGAATAAATGCGGGTTGAAGATAAATTTTTGTCACATCTGCTTCATGAAAATTGCTGTAATAAACATTGTTCCGCTTTCTTCCATTATCAGTAAAACTGAATTTACCAAAAGCTATTCCACCAAATACCTGGAGTACGGCCTGTTTGTTCCGGTCCAGCAATTTATAATATCCAAGTCCGAAACCTGTGAGATAACGTTGATACCTGATCTCACTGCTGTCGAAGTTCAGATCATAACTACCGCCATTTTTTTCTTTCCTGTGATAAAAATCAGATTGTATTGCGAGATGATTGCTGATGGCATAGGCAGCCTGCAGGTCATAGCCCCGGCTTTTATTATCGCCAATATTACGCCCACTTACATTGGATGAAAAAGCTGCTGATAATTTACTGTCTCCTTTTTTTGTAAATGCAGGCGCATTCACAGCAGACGGACTGTACACGTATCTCGGCGTGTAGCAGGATACCATTAGTATTACTGATGAAAAAAATAAAAATATTTTCCGTTTACTCATTTCATTTTAAATGTCAATGCTGCAAAATCATCAATGCTCAAAGCTTCAGCACGTTTTGTAAAAATTTCCTGCTGCAGTTCTTCTTCATCAAACAAACTTTTTACAGCATTGCGTAGTTGTTTGCGGCGTTGATTGAATGCGGTTTTTACCAGTACCCAGAACGCACGTTCGCTTTTTACTTTCAGTGCTTCCTGTTTTCTTTTTAAACATATTACAGCACTCATTACTTTCGGTGGCGGTTTAAAACATTGCGGATCTACATCAAACAAATATTCAACTTCATAATAAGCCTGCAGCAATACGCTCAATACTCCATACACTTTGCTTCCTTCTTTTGCAGCTGCCCGCTGCGCCACTTCTTTCTGAAACATTCCGATCACTACCGGTACCTGGTCTTTCCATTCCATCACTTTAAACAAAATCTGTGTAGAAATATTGTAAGGAAAATTACCAATGACAATAAAACTTTCTTCAAACGGGGGTTCTATATCCAGGAAGCTTTTACTGATGAGTTTATTTTCAAGTTTGGGATAAGTATGTAACAGGTAATCTACTTTTTCTTTATCCAGTTCCACTGCTTTAAAATTGATCCCAGGCAATTCCAAAAGAAACCTTGTTAATGCACCGGCACCCGGACCAACTTCGAGGAGATTTGTAAATGTGTGCTGTTGTAAAGCATCAATGATTTTATGAATGACCTGATCATCTTTTAAAAAATGTTGTCCCAGAGATTTTTTGAGTGTGTACATCCAAACAAATGTAAACTAAAAATCCCCTTCCGTTAACAGAAGGGGATTGTAAAATCAAATGGGTCCTATTATTTTTTATGCAGAACGACTTTTGTTGTGACGGTGCCATCATTTACATAGAATTGCAAAGTATAAACACCGTTGCTTAATTTCTGCAGATCATTTACCTGCAGGGAATTCTGTCCCGCCGAGGCTTTTGCACTTTGGACAAGAACTGTCTGCCCGATATTATTCATCAATCTGAAACTTATTGCGGTTTCTTTTTGTGCATAGAAGGAGACAGTGAAATGATCATTCGCGGGATTCGGAATAACTTTCACTTCTGTCCGTACTGCGTTTCTCCTGATGAGTAAAACATTACTGTATTTTATCTGGCCGTTATCCCCGATAATTTTCAAACGGTAGAAAATAATTTCTGATGCTACCGTTCTGATATCATCGGTATAATTAAAGTGCTGATCGATATTCAGCGCTACCGGTTGCTGCACCGTACCAACCTTTATAAATGTGCTGTTATCAGTACTCCGTTCTATTTCAAAATGATTAATACCGGTTGGTGTGATCAATGACCAGTTCAGCAATACATTACTGTTTGCCTGAAGCGTACCTGTAAATTGCAACAGCTCTACAGGAAGTGTACTGCCCACAAAACGCCAGTCGCGGTCTGTTTGTGCCGGTACTTTTTTCTGAACAGGACATCTTGCACCTGGAGCGGCATCACCGGTAAGACTTCCGCCATTACCCATCCGGTATGAAGTTCCTTTAACCGAGGCACTTGAATCGAAACGGTTATCTAAACCATCGCCATCAGTATCAAGTAATGTAAGTGTAACGTTATCATCTGCAAAACCATTTAAATTAAAGTCATTGCCTTCTTTAATATCCGGTTGACCGTCGGCGTCAGTATCAAGATCACGGTAATCAGGAGTTCCGTCTCCATCAGTATCTACAACAAATATTCCTGAGCCACCAAATCCAACAACGGTATCATAAGAATCGTCAAGGCCGTCGCCATCACTGTCTGAATAAGACGGTAAAACATAACCGGCTGTTGGAAGACCTTCTATATTATCAGGTATGCCATCATCATCTGAATCAATATCCAGGTAATCGGGATTGCCTCTGCCGTCTGTATTACGCAATGTAATGGTATTCATCAATGGTGGTGATACAGAAAGTGATCTGCCATTCGCACCAATAGTTCCGTCAACAATTCCATCAAGATTGGCATCCGGCAAACCAGATTCAATTACGTCTACAATTCCATCACCATCGCTGTCTCTGTCATAAGGGTTGGGCCGGAAGTCACCATCCATGTTTTTATTCGGGTAGGAATCCGCCTTACCGTCACCGTTACCATCAGCACCTGTTTTTAATAAGGCACCTGCATTAATATAACTGTCGTGCATACCATCACCGTTGACATCGGTGAACACACCATCCACTTTACCATTGTTATCCGTATCGGCACCACCTGCTTCTACCAGGTCGGGAATACCATCGTTGTCGCTGTCGAGGTCGAGATAATTCGGTACACCGTCGTTATCAAAATCGGGAGCGCCCAGGCCAGCACCGGATATTCTTGCACCGGTGCTATTTGCATCCACGTTCTGTGATAATCCGTCGCCATCTGTATCAGTATAGTTATCTATCTTGCCATCGCCGTTCGCATCTACACCATACGCTTCCACAACATCAGGAATGCCATCGTTATCACTGTCAAGATCCAGCATATTAATTTTTCCATCAAGATCTGCATCAAAACGATCATCAACGCCATCGCCGTTTGAATCTATTCTTCCGGGAAAAGTTGTATCAAGATAGTTAGGAATACCGTCATTGTCGGAATCGCCGTCTGCCTGAAAATCATCATCTATATAATCATTATTATAATCTTTGAATCCAGCATAGTCCGGATCGAACGCATTTGGAATACCATCACCATCGGCATCGGCCAATGCGGCGGGCATATTGCTTTCCACATAATCGGGTATGCCATCATCATCTTTATCAATATCGCAGTTGATCGTAATGGTAACAGACTGACAGGCGGTAATATTACAATCGCCTTCTGCTCTTACATAATAGGTAGTAGTAACCACCGGACTAACGGTAATCACTGCCCCGGAATCTATCAGGCCGGTTCCGCAGGCACTGCTGTACCATTTCCATTTTGCACCCGCACCAAGTAAACCGCCAGTCACACCGAGATTTACCGGAATGCCTGCGCAAATATTATTTTTACTTTTTGTTGCACTTGCTGCTGCGGTTGACGCTGCTTTTGAAAGCAGTTTTACACCCGGGCTAACATAGCGGCATGTTAATGAACCTATATTTCCGGTTGCTGCAATGATTACACGATAATATTTATTAACGTCAGTTCCAAGAAGCGGACTGAGTGTGTACGTTCCTGTTGTACCACCTGAACCTATCACTACATTGATCCATGTGATACTATCAGTACTCACCTGCCATTGATAATCTTTAGTACCTGGTACAGCAGCAGGATCGCTCAATGCTGAATTAAAGATTGTTGCTCCTCCGATACAACCTGCTGCACCGGTACTGATGGTAGCGGTTGGTGCCGCATCGCAGATACCAAATACGATATCATCGATTGCGATATCATTACCACAACCACCGGGGGCATCATTGATCAATTCAAAGATGACACCTGTATAACCTGTAGGCATTACCCATTTTATTCCATATTGGTTCCAGGTTGTTGCAGTTATGGAAGCTGTTGAGGCTTCAGTTATAATAAGGCCGGTTGTAATGTCCCGGACCCTGCATTTTACTTTTGGAAATTTAAATCCACCAAATGCACTACAGGTAGCCTGGTAAGTGGCATTACCAATAAATGCTGCATAAAATGAAAATGAATATTCCTGGTTCGGGCAAAGCGAATTCAATGAATCCCTGTAAAAATAGTTGGCAGGTGCATCGGCATTCACTACCATCATACGGCCATTGGTATTACCTGTATGATCTCTTAATTTTATCCAGTTGCCAAGGTCACCTCTCTGCGCACTATCGGTTAAGGCAAATCGGTTATTTGAAAGCGGCTGTGACGCACTTCCTGCATAAGTAGTACTTGCTGTAGGTAATGCAGGTAAAGCATTTGTCAATCCTACACCAGTACCAAAATCCTGATTATACAGCACCTGGCTTAAAGAAGAACAGGGCGGTACCGAAGGAGTAAGTGCTACAATAAATGGTGTAGGCTGTCCTTCGCCAAGATCATCGGGCCTATCATTCTGATTAAGATCCGGATTGCTTCCGTTTGTGGAAGAATCTCTTAATGAACTTAAGTTAAAACCTTTTGCGGTAGCAATGGCCGAGTTGTTATAAACAATTCCCGTTAGAATATTTGATAAACGACAACTTATGCGGATGGTGAAATTATTTTTTGCTACCGGATAATTGGGTAGGGTTTGACCTGCATTCAGAAGATTCACGTTAGTGGTACCATTATAAGACGGGTTCAATGTGAGTGCCGCCGGATTACTTGTAAATACTGCCGTAACGTTGGAAACATTTGCGTTTGTATTAATAGCACCAAGACTGTCTTTTATCTGTATACTGGTGATCGGCATATTGCCGTAATTTTTTACATATACGTCATAGACGACATCATACTGATTGGCAGTGCCCGTAGCAGTGACTGAAAATAATTTTTTTGCAAGACCGACACCGGAATTGATCTGGGTCATATCCACTGACTTGACACCTTTACCTGCGGCATACGTGTAATTAATGAAGGCTGTATCAGCTGTGAGTGGATCGAGCCGCCTATAAATACAGGATGCACCTGAAGAAGCAGCGTAGGCTGCGATCAGATCTCCATCTGCATATGCCAGCCCTACAAGAGAACCGGCTACCGGTAACCGTGTGGTATCAATATAAGTTGATTTAAGATGATGGGTTGGGTCGCCGTAACTCATGTAATCAGGCGTGTATAATTTATTATCGAAATTATAATACATCTGCCCAGAGGGAAGCATCGTAATATCACCACTTCCGGGAACAAATATTGTATCGCCGACTCCACCTGCGCCAGGAATAAAATCGAGTGTATCCGCAGTATTATAAATACCTGCCGCAAAATCTATTGGTCGCAGAAAGGCTCTCTTCGCCGGTCCTGGCGGAAATTCCAACGTCCAGCCCATACCACTGTTATCAAATGCAACACCACCAATATCATAAGGAAATGATCTTAAAGTATCCAGGTAATTGGCGGTTCCTCCACCTGTTGCAAAAGTTGTATCCGGTTTCCATCTCCATACATACGTAATGGCAGTAGATATTGTAGGATAAATCGTAAGCAGGTAATATAATTTCTGATCTTTCGGATTAAAAGATATACTTGATAGATTCAGCGTGTATTTATTGGTAGTAGAAGCAGGACCAATCTTGATCTGGGGCTTATAGGCATTTGGATATACCGCCCTTGTCATATTGGGTGAAGTATAATCAAAGAAATAAACAGAATCTGTTCCACCACCCTGTCCGCAGTTATTTCTTCCTATACCAACAGGAATACCAATGGTAGCCGGCTGTGCAATTGCAGCAGTTCCTGCAATTATAAAAAGCAGTATCAGTAGTGTTAATGGCTTGTAAAAGCATTGTATAAATGGCTTCATAAAATATGAGGATTTATTTGCTTTTCACCGGTGTCGCAACTAAGGTTTTCACCTCAATGCGCTATAACGCCCATGAAAAATTTTTATTGTTTATATACGTTCCAGTTTTTATTATTCTACTACAAATTTTAATGCCTCAGAAGTTGATCCGTCAGAAATTTTTGCCAGGTATATTCCTTTTGCAAGACTGCCGATGTTAACGGTAACCATTGAATTGGCAGTCTGAATATTTTCTGCCATCATTCTTTTTCCATCCGCATCAAAAATGCTCACCTGGTAACCGGCACCAGCAACCGCTGTTGTTTTTATTATTAAATTACCTTTTGCAGGATTATTTAAAACAGAGAATGATCCTTTACTGCCGGTGACTACTTTTACAACCTTTGAATATATATACTCACCGTTGGCTGCCTTATATTTAACCCGGTAATAAGTAATGCTCATATAAGGATCCGCATCTTTGAAATAGTAATTTTTAGTTGCTCCGGAAGATGGTTTCAGGTCCATGTTGCCTGCATTAATAAAGCCGATGCCATCCTTGCTTTTTTCAAGGACTATAACCGAGTTAATTGTATTATCGTCGAGTGACGCAAATATTTCATTGTACGATCCGCTGTTTCTTGCGCTGAAATCAATGACCTGAAGATCCAGTGTAGTAACTTTTATAATTGATCCTTTTACCGCCATTGTTTGCGATAAGGTATCAAATGAAACATAGGTAGGTGTGAAGCTGAGGGTATAGCCAAGCCCAGCTGCTGTAACCGGACCGATACCGTTACCCGCCTTACACATACTGCCTCCTCCTATATCGTAAATAACAATACTTGTATCCTTACCACCGGCTGCGGTTAAACGCAAAACAATTGGCGTAGGAAAAAAAGCAGCACCCTGTGATCTTGTCTGTGATCCGGGACTTACAACAAATCTGTTGGCAGTTGGTGTATTCCAGTTGATCGGACAAGTGGGATGACCTTTACCATAAATCCAGCTCGTAAAGAATGGTGTCAGGTCTATTGTAAGAAGTGCATTAAAATTATTTTTTAATGAGTCTGTTGTAGCCGATTTATAAGCAGCGTAAGTAAGATAATTCTGACAGGCCTGTTTAAAAATATTATCGCCTACAAGCGTACGTAACATCGATACAACCATACCGCCCCTGTTATAAACTGTATTGCCATAAGCAAAACCCCATAGACGATCTGAATTGGTGATATAACTGTTGGGAATATACACGCTTGCAGAATCTTCATCTGCAGCAATTGCCTGGGATTTTGTGCTGGCTCTCATTGCTGCTGCATTCTGCCCAAGACCCGGAACCAGTTCCGCAGCAAGCGCTTCGCCATAGTTGGCAAATCCTTCAGCCAGCCAGAGATCATTCCAGGTTGCGAATGAAACTTTATCGCCAAACCATTGATGCATCAATTCGTGTGCAATCACAGACCAGCTCGTTAATGTACCACTTCCCATTGCTGAGAAACCCTGGTGCTCCATTCCCCCACCCCAGCCAAATTCATAATAACCATGTTTATCATTTTTAAATCCATAGTCGCCATAAAAATTACTGAATGCAGAAAGTTCCTGTGAACCGAAATCCAGGGAAGTTAATATGTTATTATAAGTGGCGGCACTTTTACCTGCCCAGAGATTGTACACTACGGGCACATTGGTACCACTGATGTTTACAGGTGTACGATAATACCTTTTATATCTGGCAACTCCTAATGAAACCAAATAAGATGCAATCGGATAACGTTCTTTAAAAGTAAACGTGCGGTTGGTTCCGGAAATAGTTGAATCAACCAGCTTACCGTTGGTGGCTACCCAGAATGTATCCGGGCCAGACCATGGCACACTTACAATGATATCCATTGAATCGATCTTATCTCTCATGTCGGCCTTGCACGGCCACCAGTCTCTGTCTTCATAAGATTCTGAAAGTGTATAAATAAAACTTCCTCCTGCGGGTGCATTATTAGGCGTCTTCATTGTTTTATTACTTTGATAACCTTCTGCCTGCCCAGTAACACCGGGAGGTATTCCGCCATAATAAACACGAAAAGAATCTATAACATTATTGGCAAGTGTTGCGCCTAAAGTAAGTGTAGTAACATTTCCGGTCCTGACAATACTTCCTGCAGTAAGTTTCGCGCCACGAAAAATAACGGAGTCGATTACCAGCACACTATTCAGATCAAAACTTATTGTAGTAACATTACTGGTAATGGTTTTAAAATTCGTTTGCACATATCCTCTGACGGTTTTTACAGCTGCTGATGTAATACTGCTGATTGAATCAGGATTTATTCTCCAGAAAATTTTATGATAGATCACATCGATATTAGCGCCGGTGCCGCTCTGGCCGGTGCTGGTAGTGGTGGCGCCTGAATTAGTTGAGTTGCCGGATCTTTCCGCAATAGCTCCTCCTCTTCTGGCTGAATGATAATAAGGAGCGTTCTGAGCTATTAGATGGTTTTCATAGGATGCACAAATAAGTATGGCAAATAATAGTAAGTACCTTTTCATTGGATATAGGTTTTTGCTGTTAGGATATTAGATTATTACAAGTATACGCTTTTTTAATATCTGTAGTATTAAGCGCTACACCCTTTTTTCATTATTCTTACAAAATGGAGAAAAACCACTCTGTTTTTATAAGGTTAACGGGTAGTTTTACGAAGTAAACTTTCCTGTTTGGACACGAAAAATATTTTAGCTCAATTAATTGTATTTTTACTCCACAACACGGATAAAAGCAATGAATATATCTACAGAAAATAAACCCATTATCGGAATTACCTGCGGTGATCTTAATGGTATCGGAATTGAACTGATCATAAAAACTGTCGGTGACAACCGGATACTGGAAATCTGTACGCCCGTAATTTTTGCCAACAATAAAGTGGTGAATTTTTACAGAAAGGGGCTGCCTGATATCAACTTTAATTTCATGAGCATTAAAGATGGTACACGTGTTAATCACAAGCAGATCAATATTTATAACTGCTGGGAAGAAGAAGTTGCCATTACTCCGGGTGATCTGACTGATATTGCAGGAAGATATGCAGTACTCAGTCTTGTTACTGCTGCCCAGGCATTGAAAGATGGAAAAATTCACGGTCTGGTGACAGCACCTATCCATAAAAAAAATACACAGTCTGCCGAATTTAATTTTACCGGGCACACTCCTTATTTAAAAAATCTCTTTGAAGCAAAGGATGTAGTGATGCTGATGGTAGCTGAGAATATGAAAGTAGGGCTTGTAACAGAACACGTACCGGTAAGTGAAATTGCACCGCTCATTACAAGAGAAAATATTCTGAGCAAGCTCACGATCTTGAACAATAGTTTAAAACGCGATTTTAATATTGACAAACCGAAAATTGCTGTACTTGGCTTAAACCCTCATGCCGGTGATGAAGGACTGGTAGGTAAAGAAGAAGAAAACATAATCCGTCCTGCGATTAAAGAAGCTAAACAGAAAGACATTTTTTGTTTTGGCCCTTACAGTGCCGATGCTTTTTTTGCAAGAGGTGGTCATGAAAAAGTGGATGCTGTTTTAGCAATGTATCACGATCAGGGACTGATTCCATTCAAATCACTGGCATTTGGTGAAGGCGTAAATTTTACAGCCGGCATTACCGGTATCAGAACAAGTCCTGACCACGGCGTTGCCTTTGATATTGCCGGTAAAGGAAAAGCTGATGAATCTTCTTTCAGAACAGCAATTTATAAATGCATTGATATTTTACGTGACAGGAAAGATTATGATGAGAACCGGAAAAATCCTTTGCGCAAGATCAGTCAACGTATAATAGCGAATTCGGTGGATGAAAAAATTACAGAAGATTGATATCTGTGTTGAGTTGAATGCTAAGTGTTAAGTCCTTTAAATGAATCAGGATTCTTTTGGTAACACTTCAATAATTTTAACCTGATAGTTTGAGGATTTTATAACTTGTAACGAAAATAACACTCTACACCCTTCTATTTAAATATCGTGTCATCCACTCCTTTATTGATTGAGTAGGAATTGAATGTAATCTCTGCCTTTCCTTTTTTATTTTTCGTTTTGTCTTCGGGGGTTTTGGTTGATCCATCATCAAAATCAAAAGTAACGCCTTTGGGAAGTTTATAATCTTTTGTATTGAAAGAGAAGATCACTTTATCGGGCAACCCATATTCCAGGTATTTGCCGTAAGTCATCTCCAGTTCATAAGTACCGTTATCCCTTGTGGTGGTCTTTGCCCTTTTGATCACCAGATTCGTCTCATCAATATAAAGTGTGGACAACACCACGTCTGCATTATCATCTTCGGGTAAAAGCTTAACCACCTTTACTGTTACACCTGCAATTTTATCCGTACCGGCATCCAGTACTGAATATTTTCCATTGCTTAATGTATTGGCAAGATTGATATTGACAGCGCCTTTCGGAACAAACGAAATACCTTTTTCATTTTTTATTTTCAGTTTATTGGGCTTTTTATAAAAGATCTTTACAGTTGCGATGGGTACTTTTAAAAACGCAACATTGGTTTTCATTTTTCCTTCAGCTGTATAATCATTTACCTTATCCAGTTTTGCTTTTACTTTCTGAACCAGTTCATTCACATCCTGTGAAAATACCGGCAAACTAAAACTCAATAAAAAAAAAGCAGCCATTATTTTTTTCATAATAAAACGATTGATCAACTTAAAATATCTTTTCTTCTGAAAGCAATAACAGAAGCTGAAAGGAAAATAATAATATAACCGGTCAATTTAAAAAGGCTGTTCCGCACTGCCGGCCAGTTTTCCATACTTCCCTTTATCGGAACATTATCTTCATCGACATTGATATAAAAAAATCCTTTCCATCCCACAAGGTCTGATGTAAACAGCCAGGGCTTCACATTCCTTTCAATGATCGGGACATTGATGTTGGTGATCACAGTGCAGACAATTACAATGCAGACAGTAGCAATGATGGGACCGATTGAATTTTCTGCAAATACTGAAAGAAACAGAGACAGTGAGGCAATAACGGTAAGCGCTACTGTTGCATAGGCAAAGGCGGCTCCATACCGCCACAGTACATCATCCTGCGGGATCGTAAGAATTTCAGAAACATCTCCTTTTGTTCTTGCAAAAGCCATATCATTCACTCCAAAAATGATCATGCTCAATACCAATGCTACTATTGCCATCCATACAAGCAACATGATCGTGAATACAACAGAGGCTGCAAATTTTACCAGTATCAGTTGTGTACGGCTGATGGGTTTTGATATGAGCAGGCGCAAGGTTCCCATATTCGCTTCGCCCGATATAGCATCTCCTGCAATAAAAGCAATAAGGATCGGCACCTGTATCAGTAATGTGTTCAGGATAATGTAACACATAAAATATCCATTGAGCATTTTATCCGGTTCGTATTCAAATTGGCCGGGTATGTCCTGCAACATGAATTCAAGATAGCTTTTTCCATCAGCCTTAAATGCAAACTGAAAAATAGTAGAGATTGCAACAATTGCTGCAAATGCGATATACGTTCTTGGCCGTTTGCTTATTTTAAATAATTCAATTTGTAAAAGCTTCCACATGCCCGTGTTCGTTTGTAAGTGATAAAAAATAATCTTCCAGCGAATGTTTTGGTTCTACAGAAAGAATTCCCACATCCATCTTCACCAGCATTTCTGTCAACGCGGGTATTTGTTTTTTATCCATCCGTAGTTTCAATCCTTTTTCGGCGGGAATCAGTAAAGGGGACCAGACACCGGGTAGTAGTTTTTCCTTTGCAGCAGCATCATCTGTTGTGGTAACTGTTACAATTGTTTGCGCCGGATCCATAAGTTCAGCTACATTTCCTTCTGCCATTTTTTTTCCTCTGTTGATAATGAGCATGCGGTTGGCGATTAATTCTATCTCACTCAAAAGATGCGATGACACCACGATAGTTTTTCCCATTTTTTTGCTGAGGGTAAGAATAAGATTTCTTATATCTGCAATGCCTTGCGGGTCCAGGCCATTGGTTGGTTCATCCAGAATAATGAGTTGCGGATCGTGTACCAGTGCTACGGCTATGCCAAGCCGTTGTTTCATCCCCTGGCTGAATGTTTTCACTTTACTGTGTGCTCTTTCAGCAAGGCCCACCATTTCCAGCTGTTGCATCAATAATTGCTTAGTTGGTTTTACGCCACTCATTTTTGCAAAAATGGAAAGGTTCTGATAGGCCGTCAGATATTTGTACATATCTGGTTTTTCAATTACGGCACCTACCTGTTTTAAAATCTCTGCACGGTTATTTGCGAGGTCCTTCTCAAAAAATTTTATTCCGCCACCGGTTGGTGTGATCAATGTAAGCAGCATCCGGATGGTAGTAGATTTTCCGGCACCGTTTTGTCCGAGAAAACCGTAGATATCATTTTTGTTTACTGTAAACGAAAGTTGATCCACAGCAGTAATGTCATTGAATTTTTTTGAAAGATTGTGGACAGATATTACGGGCGGCATATTCCAGTAAAATTACAACAACCGGCTTGTATATTCTTTTAAAAGCGTCAAAAGTCCGCTAATCAGGCTTATAAATTCTATCTTGTATAATAATGACAGTAATTTTCCGTTAATCACAGTTAATAATCCACTTATACATGAAAAAGCTTTATTTTTTAACAGGCATGGCCCTAATCTATGCTTCAAACATTTTTGCTCAGGCATACACCGTAACTGCAACGCCGGTCAATTCTACTATCTGTTCTAATAATTCCACAGATATAACAGCGAATGCTTCGCCGGTAGGATACAGCCTGACAGCAATTCCTATTAACTTGGTGCCGAGTCCCGGACCCGGAGCTACTACTATTCTTGGAGATGCAGGCGTGATAGGAACTCCTATCACCAGCGGTAATCTCAATGACGGCCGATGGGATAATGTTCCATTGCCATTTACTTTCAATTATTATGGTGTTGATTATTCAGTTATTAATATCTGTACCAACGGATGGATTGCAATGGGCTCTACCAGTACAACCAACACAGCTTTCAATGTAATACTGCCAAGTGCTGCAGCACCCAATGCTTCTATATGTGCAATAGCTTCGGATCTTAATTTAACCACCAGTACCGGTGGTACATTAGAATATTTTGATGATGGTTCTTTTCCTAACAGACAGTTTTATGTGCTATATACCAATGCAAAATTTTTCGGCGGTACCGGAACTGTAACAGTTGAAATTATTTTAAAAGAAACGTCAAACGAAATAGAAATACATACCAGCAGCTGTACGAATACCACCAACAATAAAACTCAGGGTATTGAAAACGCCACCGGAACTGTTGGCGTTCCTGTTACCGGAAGAAATTTTGTTACTTCATGGGCAGCAACCGGTATACCTAACGCTTATAAATTTGCACCCGATCAGTTTACATATGCATGGAGCCCCGCGACGGGTTTGAATTTGACGACCGGTAAAACGGTGACTGCAAAATTAGCCGCATCACAAACATACAATGTTGTTGCTACCAGAGTAAGTGATAATGTAACGGCTAATTCAAATGTTACCATCACTGTAAATCCTGCTTCGTTTACATTGGCCAACACACCTGTTGCCGGAGGAAGTCCAATCTGTCAGAATATCAGCGTAAATCCTACGGGCAGTACTGATTACCGTGATGGTAACTGCAATTTAATTGCTACAATTTTACCTTCAGGTGCAGTACCATTAGATAATTCTGTTTTCACCTGTGTAAAAGTGGATACAGGTGCCACAAAAAAAGGCAGTCCTGATTTATATGGAGCCCGCAGTTATGATATGGAACCGATTGCCAATGCAAATACTGCAACCGCAACCGTTACTTTATATTATCTGCAAAGCGAATTCAATAAATTTAATCTGAGGGCAAGTGACAGTAACCATACTAATTTACCCACAGGTCCCGCTGATGCAACCGGCATTTCGAACCTGATCATCCGCCAGTTTCATGGTACAGGTACCAGTCCCGGCAATTATACTGCAGGTACTCATGATGATCTGACCAGCGCTACACCGGGTGCATCTTTTACCTGGAACAGTACCCGCAGCTGGTGGGAAATAAAAGTTCCTGTAACAGGTTTTTCAGGATTTTATCTGACCAGTAAAAAATTATCCATTACACCCATACAGCTTGAATACTTAAAAGGCAGCAGAACTGCGGGAAATAATCTGCTGGAATGGAAAGTGAATTGTACCAGCACCGAAGCTAAATTTCAAATTGAAAGAAGCAATGACGGAAGGCATTTCACCAGCATTTTCAGTATGACTGCATCGCAGTTACGATGCCTGCAGGCTTTCAACTTTACCGATACACACCCGTTAAGTGGTTTGAATTATTACAGGATTAACATGATTGATGTGGATGGGAAATCAGGTTACAGTGGAATTGTTGCATTGTTGAATAAAGAAAGTGGTTTCGATATAATAAATCTTACACCTACTTTAATTCATAAAGAAACCGCGATGCTTAATATCACTGCGGTTCAAAAAACCGGACTTACAATTATTGTAACAGATATTGCAGGAAAGATTGTTCGTAAACAAACGGCAGAACTGAATCCGGGCAACATCAGCATAGCAATGAATTTAGAGAACCTTGCTGCAGGCACTTACCAGATTACCGGCTATACATCATCTGGAAAATCGAGAACCATACGATTTGTAAAAGAATAATCTCTTCAATTTGAAAATAAAAAAAGGCCCTTGATAACAGGGCCTTTTTTATTAGTTGTCTGAAAAATTTTTATAAGCTGTTTTTTCTTAATGATAATTATTTCAGAAAATAAAAGCATTGTTTTTAATACGGTTATTTATTTTTTATGATTCAATTTTGTAAATACTTCCGTCAAAAAAATATCTTTATCCTCTTCTGGTGAAGCAGTGGTGTTCTTCACGGCCTCTTCTATTCCTGGTAGTTCTGAGGAGAGCGATTTGAGTTTCTTTTTGCTTACATTATTAATTGCGATAAGATTGCCGGCATGTGTTCTGATATAATAGTTCACTTCATCTTCGTACCTGTCATACTTGTGACCGGTTTCATACAACCCTTTATTTTCATAATCGGCTTTATAAAATTTGGTGTGCACTGTTTTGTAAACGCCGTATGAACTGTCGAGAAAAATTTCAATAAAACAATCTGAAGATTTACTTTGAAAATAAACAAATTTATAAGGATGGCCATTTTGCGAGAGTTCAAAACTCCTGATGCTGTTACTGTTTATATCAAATCCCTGAATGGGGGATAATTTCAAAGTGAGCTGTTGTTTTTCTTTATTAAAATTCAGGCTGCTGTCAGATTGCAGGTATACAGTGCCGTCATTAAGCGTAACTTTTCCGCTCGTCCAGTTACCGAACAGATAAGCAGACCCCTGGGTAGATTCATTGATCGTCAGCGTGCTCATCCTGCTTCCGGTTGAACCGGTGACATCATTAAATGCTGTTTGTGTATAGGCTTTAAAAGTTTGTTGCAGGCTTTGGCCCTGAGTAACGGTTTGTGCCTGCAGTTGAGTTGCCGCAAGTATTAATGCAAAGGGTATCGATATCTTTTTCATAAAAATTTTTTGTCTATAAATATAATAATAAAGGCTGGTAAAAAACCAGCCTTTATTTATGTGCATTCTTACAAAAATTTATTTAACTTTTATGTACCACAGCACTGTTTTATAGTTGGCAGCAATACCATAATTAGTACCAGGCACACTTTCAATAGAGATAGGCAGGATAAATTTATAGGTTTTAAAAATGCTGGTTCCTTTAGGTACCAGTACAGTTCCGGTTGCCGGATCTCTTACACCACTTTTGATGGTTACGTGAAAATCACCTGTAGAAAAAACACCTGCATTTGAAATTTTTACATCCAGTGAAGGAACTGAAAATAAAGAATCAGGAATTAAAGTATAGCCTGCAGTAGGATGATTGGTGATCCAGGTATTTGCAGCAGCTTTATCAATAACCATTCTTACAGTTACATCACCTACGTGATCAGGAGCAGATAAGTGCACGGCCGTTAAATAATCAAATCCACCCGGAAGACTATCCAATGAAACCCAAGACGTGGTAGGAGCAGATGCAGCAACTGCATTTACTGTAGCCTTAGGTATATCTGCCATGGGCGTAATAGAAGAAAAATCTTCGTAATAAGGGTTGCTTTTAAGACACGACGAAGCAATTGTTGTAATAACAATACCCGCTGCCATATATTTTAAAATTGTTCTTTTCATGTTGATAGTTTTAATTATTTATCCCAGAATACTGTTTGAGTTAATGGAGCAATAGTACCTTCTGCGTTTACATTTGCAGTGTTTAATTGCAATTCTCTCTGAGGATACAGCATACGAACAGGAATTTTTCCTTTGCTTGATGCATCTGTACTCAAAGGAACTGGAGGAAATCCGGTTCTTCTGTAATCATTATATACAGAAAGAATATCGATACTGTTTAAAGCAGCCCATTTCTGACCAATGATCAGTGCAATTTTATCAGTTGCCAATGTCCAGTTTACTGCAGCATTTGGCTGGTTGTAAAACACAGCAGCGGCAGCAGCAGCATTTGGAATTTTATCATAAGTGAATGAAGCTACAATTGCATCCTGGTATAAAGTCTGTGCAGTTCCGGTTATATACCCTCTCTGTACAGCTTCAGCCTGCAGGAATAAAGATTCTGATGCAGTAATGGTTGGCGCACCTGCGGTAGAAGACAAAATCGGCGTTCCGATATTTGCAGGATTGGCAATACCGGCAGGATCACCGAATATTGTTCCAACCCAGTTTGCATTATTGGCAGGCTTGGTGTAATAAAAAGCCCTTCTTAATGTATCCCCGTTATTAGTGTAAGTAGTGATAGCATAATCACTTGCCTTGATTGATTTATAACTGTCAGTATAAGTAGGTGCCGCCTGAGTACCTGCCGAAACAAATACGGAGAAGAAGGGACTGTATTTGCCGGCAACATCCTGATATACCGGATTAACGAGTGCATCTTCTGTCAGATCAAGAAAATCAGCTCTTGTAAGCCCAGCTAATTCTCCTTTAATATAAGTATCGCGGCCAGGCATTTGAGACTGATTCATCAATAACATTAATTTCAATGTGTTAGAGAATTTTACCCATTTGTTCAGGAAGGTTGGAATTGCAGCTGCGCTGGTAAGATAGTTATTGAACATGATGATTTTTGCTCTGTCTGCTGAAACACTAACAGAAGCTGCTGCACCACCTGTTTTGAAGATGGCAATAGCTGTATCAATCTGTTTTACCAGATCTTCATAAATCGCCTGTCCTTTATCATATTTAGGAGCAAAGTTATTGGAACCTTGCAACGCTTCTGTATAAGGAACATTATCCCAAAGATCTACCAACTGATGGTAATCATAGGCTTTCATTACTTTAGCAATGGCTCTGTATACCGGAAGGTTTTGACCTGCAGCCTGCTTTTCTACATAATCCAGATCGGTAATGTTATTATACAGGTTATCCCACACAGTAGCAAGATAAGTATTGCTGATATCATAGGTATAGGTCTCGTTAGGTTTGGAAAAACCATTTGGAGTGGCATAATATCCAACCCACATTCCCAGACCACCTATATAACTTTGTTGAATGTAGCGTCCTGTTCCTTCCAATGCAATTGGCATTGTCAACTGAGCGGTACTGAACGTTGCGCTGTTTGGATTCTGGTTAATATCCAGAAAATTCTTTTTACAGCCTGCGATTACGATCATCGATAGTGCTGAAATTGATAAGAATATTCGTTTCATATTATAAATTAAAATTAATTAGATTGTTTTAGCTTAGAAACCTACAGTTACTGTAGCACCGAAAATCCTGGTTGGTGGCGATAAGTTTTCATTGCTGATACCTTGAGCATTACCACTTGTTCCCTGAGATGTAGAACTGATCACGTTAAATTCAGGATCAGCATACACATTATCTTTAGGAAGGAAGGTAAACAGGTTCCTTGCCACGAAGCCAAAGCCCAGTTTTTTTATAACCTTGGTGATATTGCCTTTCACTGGAACATTCCATGATAAGTTAACTTCCCTTATTTTCCAGAAAGCACCGCTTGTCATGAAGTTTGTACCAGCACCGCGGAATGATGTAGAAGATGTCCACCAGCTGCTTCCTGTTGATGCATTATCAACAACAACATTGGTATTTGGTTCATATTTACCATTCACTAATATCACTGAGTTAGGCATCACAAAACGCTGACGTCCGGTAAGTGTAGTTACTTTACTGATACCGGTAAATGCCATTGCACTTCCAATATTCTGGAATACAGAATATCCGCCTCTGTATTCTCCAAGAATGCTTAAAGTAATATTCTTATATTCAAATGAAGGGTTCAAACCCAAAATAACATTTGG
>JBDUCW010000204.1:0-5621 GCA_040003235.1 Ferruginibacter sp.
ATCAAAAGTTATCTATGCGTTGGATATGGGGCAGTTGATCGCAGGGGCAAAATATAAAGGAGAATTTGAAGAAAGGTTGAAAAGCGTAATTAAAGAAGTTACCGGAAGTGATGGTGAAATCATTTTGTTCATTGATGAGATACATACACTTGTTGGTGCAGGTGGTGGCGATGGCGCCATGGATGCGGCAAATATTTTAAAACCTGCTTTGGCAAGAGGAGAATTGAGGGCAATTGGCGCAACCACTTTAAATGAATACCAGAAATTTTTTGAAAAAGATAAAGCATTGGAACGTCGTTTTCAAAAAATATTGATTGATGAGCCCAATGTAGAAGATGCGATTTCCATTTTACGTGGATTAAAAGACCGTTATGAAACGCACCATCATGTACGTATCAAAGATGAAGCGATCATTGCTGCAGTTGAATTATCTCACAGATATATTACCGACCGTTTTTTACCAGATAAGGCCATTGACCTGATTGATGAAAGCGCTGCCAAATTAAGATTGGAAATGAACAGCATGCCTGAAGAATTAGATAAACTTGAAAGACAGATCCGCCAACTTGAAATTGAAAGGGAAGCTATCAAAAGAGAAAATGATGATACAAAATTAAAAGATCTTAATACGGAGATTGCGAATCTTTCTGTTGATCGCGATACTTTCAAAGCAAAATGGGCGGCAGAAAAAGAGATTGTAGAAAAAGTTCAGAATGGAAAAGCAGAAATAGAAAATTTGAAACTTGCTGCAGATAAAGCTGAGCGTGAAGGCGATTATGGAAAGGTTGCCGAGATACGCTACGGCAAGATAAAAGAACAGGAGGAGGTAATAGAAGACTATTCAAGGCAACTGGAAGATATCAGCGAAAAACGTTTGCTGAAGGAAGAAGTGGATGCTGAAGACATTGCTGAAACCATTGCGAAGATCACAGGCATTCCTGTAGCTAAAATGTTGCAGAGCGATCGTGAAAAGCTGCTCAATCTCGAAGAACATCTTCATGAAAGAGTCATTGGACAGGAAGAAGCAATTACCGCAGTGGCAGATGCTATCCGTCGCAGCCGTGCAGGTTTGCAGGATCCAAAAAAACCAATTGGTTCATTTATATTTCTGGGAACGACAGGTGTAGGTAAAACAGAACTTGCAAAGGCCCTGGCAGAATATCTATTCGATGATGAAAGTATGCTTACACGCATTGATATGAGTGAATACCAGGAAAAACACTCTGTGTCAAGACTGGTGGGAGCACCTCCCGGATATGTAGGTTATGATGAAGGCGGCCAGTTGACAGAAGCTGTTAGGCGCAAACCGTACTCGGTTGTATTGCTGGATGAAATTGAAAAAGCCCATCCTGATGTTTGGAATATTTTATTGCAGGTTTTGGACGATGGCCATTTAACGGACAACAAAGGACGGGTCGTTAATTTCAAAAACACGATCATCATTATGACCAGTAACCTGGGCAGCCAGATTATACAGGATAATTTTGAAAAGATCTCGGAAAAAAACCTCGACGAAGTTGTGGAAGCTACCAAATCTGAAGTGATGAACCTGTTAAGGCAGACAATCAGGCCTGAATTTCTGAACCGGGTAGATGAGATCATTATGTTCCAGCCTCTACTCAAAAAGGAAATTAAGGGGATTATCGGCATCCAGCTCAACAATTTAACAAAACTATTATCCCATAGTGGAATCGCATTACAGTTCACAGATTATGCGCTGGATTTCCTGGCAGAAAACGGATATGATCCTCAATTTGGTGCAAGACCCCTTAAAAGGCTCATACAAAAGGAGATTGTGAACAAATTGAGTAAAAAAATCCTTGCTGCCGAAATCGATAAAACAAAGCCCGTTTTGGTGGATGTGTTTGATAATGTGGTGGTTTTTCGTAATGAAACACCTGAAACTGTTGCAAAAGCGGCTAAAATAAAGTAAATTTGCATTCGCCATCCGGTAGGATGGCATTCTTTTAATTAATAGCGTTGCGTAAGCAACATAAAAAAAGGAGATAATTATGGCATTTGGAAAAGAAGTAGTTGAGATCATTCCCCCAAAAGATGTATTTGTAGGTGATAAAAACGCAGCTGTAACTCTTATGGAGTTCGGCGAATACGAGAACGATGAGTGTTTAAAGGCAAACGTAGTGGTAAACCAGTTACTGGAAGAATATGAAGGTAAGATCCGTTTTAACTTCAGGCATTTTCCTCTTACCAGGATCCATCAGCGCAGTATGAAGGCCGGCGAGGCTGCCATTGGTGCTGCACAGGAAGGTAAATTCTGGGAAATGCACAACATTTTGTTTCAAAACAAACGCAATCTTGGTACTACCAGTTTAAAATTGCATAGCAAAGAAGCTGGTGTGAAGAATAAGAAATTCCTGGATGAACTGGTTAATTCCACTTACGGGTGGCACGTAATGGACGATCTGGCAACCGGTAAAGGAATGGGCGTAACTGATGTTCCCGCATTTTTTGTAAACGGCGAACAGGTTACCGGAAAACCAACCTTTGAAAATCTGAGGAAAGCGATCGACGAAGCACTAAAAAAATCGAAAAAGAAAGCACCAGTTAAACAACGGGCTTAAATAATGACTCATTTTACAGGCTGCTTTTTGCAGCCTTTTTTTTCAATATATTCTTCTATTAAAACAAATGGCTATCATTCGATAGCCATTGTTCATCTTGCCCAACTGTATACTAAAACTATTGAGGTATCGTAGCGTCTTCCTCATTTTCTTTCTTGCCAGTTTTTTTATTAAGACGCATCTGTTTTAATTTTTCTTTTTGTTCTTCATTCAGAATCGAATTCATTTTTTCAAGCTGCATCTTTTTCAGTTCTCTCATTTTCTGTTGCCTTGCGGAAGCATTCAATGTTGTATCTGCATCAACCGCCTGTTTTTTTGCTTTCATATCCTGCATTGCTTCTTTGAGTTTTACTTTTTGCTGTCTACTTAAATTTAATTCCCGCATCATTTCTTTTCGGCCTGCTTGTTGGTTGTCCGGCGCCTGCATTGACGCCGAGTCCGTAGATAGCTTTGCTGCTTTACGTTGTATCTGTGAAAAAGACATGCTGGTTAGAGCGACCATCATTCCTGTAAAAAGAACTATTTTCTTCATTGGTAAATATTTTTAAGGCTGATAGACCCGGAGCATTGCGAAAAGTTTAATAAATAATCCGTATTGTAAAAAGACCCGGCAACCTCTCGGCTACCGGGTCCGCAAGATTAACTTGCCCGCTATTTTATCTTAAGAAAAGCATTTCTCTGTATTTTGGCAATAGCCAGTGGGCATCGTCTACCAGTATTTCCATTTTATCAACGTGATAACGGATCAGATCAAAATATTGACCTTTTACTTTATCGCAATAAGCAATCGCTTTATCGCGGCTATTACTGATATCATTGGCTTTTTTGCGTTCCTCAATCATTTTTTCAACGCTGTCGCTCATAACCGTAATGTGCTCGCTTAATCTTAGAAGGATCTGTTTTTGATTTGCATACGATGATTCCGGCAGACCGGCATCTTTTAAACCTGTTACGTTGGTAATAAGAATATTCTGATATTTTACTGCAGAAGGCAATATAAATGACGTCGCCATTTCTCCCATTACTCTCGCTTCGATCTGTACCTTTTTTATGTAATCTTCCAGCATAATCTCGTGTCTTGCTTCCAATTCTGCATGATTGTAAATATCATTGCTTTCGAACAGATTTTTAGATTTGTCAGTCAGGTATGCATCAAGGGAAACAGGAGTAGTCTTTACATTCGCCAACCCTCTTTTTGCGGCTTCTTTTTCCCAACCCTCACTGTAACCATCTCCTTCAAATAAAACTGATTTGCTTTCAACAATATAACGCTGTATCACCTGCATGATCGCTACTTCTTTCTTCTCACCTTTTTCTATAATTGCATCAACATCTTTCTTGAAATTTTTTAATGTTTCTGCAACGATGGTATTTAATACAGTCATTGGTCCTGCACAGTTTGCACTGGAACCAACTGCACGGAATTCAAATTTATTTCCTGTAAATGCAAATGGCGATGTACGGTTGCGATCCGTATTGTCCAGCATCAGCTCAGGGATACTTTTATGAATATCCAGTTTGAGCATGGCTTCATCCTGTTCGTCAAACTTGCCGCCCACCCTGGTTTCCACCTGGTTCAATACATCTGAAAGATATTTTCCGGTGAAAATAGAAATGATTGCAGGAGGTGCTTCATTGGCTCCAAGCCGGTGATCATTTCCGGCAGAAGCAATAGATGCCCTCATCAAATCTGCATATTCATGTACTGCTTTAATGGTGTTGACAAAAAATGTCAGGAACATCAAATTGGTTTTTGGCGTTTTGCCAGGAGCCAATAAGTTCACGCCCGTATCAGTTGCAATACTCCAGTTATTGTGTTTGCCACTTCCGTTGATTCCCGCAAATGGTTTTTCATGCAGTAACACTTTCAGATTATGACGTTTCGCAACGCGTGTCATAACATCCATCAATAATGTATTGTGATCAACAGCAAGATTGGCTTCTTCAAAAATAGGAGCACACTCAAACTGAGCAGGCGCTACTTCATTGTGACGCGTACGCAAAGGAATACCGAGTTTGTAACCTTCATTCTCGAAGTCTCTCATAAAAGCATATACCCTTTCAGGAATAGAGCCAAAATAATGATCTTCCAGTTGCTGCCCTTTTGCAGGAGGATGACCAAAAACAGTGCGTCCTGTCAGGACCAGATCCGGACGGGCATTCGCAAGGCCGGCATCCACAACAAAATATTCCTGTTCCCAACCCAGTGTAGCTGTAACCTTCGTTACATTTTTATCGAAATACTGACATACATCAACAGCAGCTTTGTCCAATGCCACCAACGCCTTTAACAAGGGAGTCTTTGCATCAAGCGATTCGCCGGTATAAGAAACAAAAATGGTGGGGATACATAAAGTTTTGCCGTTTCCGATCTCCATGATAAAAGCGGGAGAGGAAGGATCCCATGCGGTATATCCACGGGCCTCAAAAGTAGCCCTGAGCCCACCACTGGGAAAAGAAGAAGCATCTGGTTCCTGCTGTATAAGTGCAGCACCCTCAAATTCCTCAATAGGGGTGCCGTCGCCTTTTAAAGTAAAAAATGAATCGTGTTTTTCCGCAGATAAGCCAGTCAGTGGCTGAAACCAATGCGTAAAATGGGTAACACCTTTGCTTTCTGCCCAGGCTCTTACGCCATTAGCAATCTGATTTCCCATACTGCGGTCAATCTTTTTTCCGCCCCGGATGGATGACTTAAGACTTTTAAAGGCCTCATCACTTAAAAATTCCCGGGCCGTTTTAAGTGTAAAGACATTCTCATTAAAAATGGCGGTTGTCTTAGCAATGGGATTAACATGAACATCCACTGGATTTTTGGACAGATTGTCAAGTGCATTAAATCTTAAAGATTGCATATTTTGGGTTTAGCCTACAAAAAAAGGGTAATAAATCCATAAATCAAAACAATTAATGACGGAAAGATCAAAAAAAGGACAGTTTGTGGATAAATTTTAAATATTACATTTTTAATTAATTAAAGATGTAGCTCGAATTTTTTAAATTTAAAACAGGCAAGTATGGGGCATAATAAAAAGGGCAGAT
>JBDUCW010000001.1:0-122371 GCA_040003235.1 Ferruginibacter sp.
GCAGGTAATGTTTTACACCACGCAGTCCGCCCATTTCTTCGCCACCACCTGCTCTTCCCGGACCGCCATGCACCAATAACGGCAACGGTGAGCCGTGACCGGTTGATTCTTTTGCACAATCATCATTCAGTACCAATATCCTTCCATGGTGTGTAGCTGCACTGATCACATACTGTTTGGCAATTTTATCATCAGCCGTAACAATGCTGGAGCAAAGACTTCCCTTGCCAAGTTTGCTGAGTTCAATGGCTTCGTTCAGGTTTTTATAAGGCATGATGGTACTTACCGGTCCGAATGCTTCTACTTCATGAGCTTCTTTGGCATTGAACGGATCTTCATTCATCAGTAAGATCGGTGAAAGAAAAGCGCCGCTGCTTGAGTTAGCATCTATTACTTCTACACTGTCAAGGCTGCCATAAATAATCTGCGAAGAAGCCATGAGTTTTTGCACCTGTCCTTTTACTTCATCGCGTTGGGATTGGCCGGCAAGGCTTCCCATGCGCACTTTTTCATTTAATGGATTACCGATTGTTGTTTGTGATAAGGAAGATGCAATTGCTTTCCACACGTCTTCCATTTTATTTTCCGGAACAAATATTCTGCGGATGCCGGTACAACGTTGACCCGCCTTTAAAGTCATTTCTCTTCTGACTTCTTTGATAAAAATATCCCACTCAGGATTGCCTGGTGCAACATCATCGCCTAACACAATGCAGTTTAAACTATCAGCTTCCATTGTAAAGGGAACAGAATTATTGAGAATGTTTGGATTTGATTTCAACATTAAACCTGTTGATGCAGAACCGGTAAATGTGATCACATCCTGCGACATAACATGATCGAGTAGATCACCAGCACTTCCGCAGATCAATTGCAAAGCACCTTCCGGTAAAATTTTAGAAGCGATAATTTTTTTTACAACCTCTTCGGTTAAATAAGAAGTAATTGTTGCGGGTTTAACAATGCAGGGCATACCGGCCAGTAAGTTCACGGCAATTTTTTCCAGCATTCCCCACACCGGAAAATTAAAAGCATTGATATGAATGGCAACACCTTCTTTGGGAACAAGGATATGTGTGCCCATAAAAGTGCCGAGCTTACTTAAATTATGACTTTCGCCATCAATACAAAAAGGTTCATCGGGTAATTTTCTGCGTAGCGATGCATTGGCAAAAAGATTTCCGATGCCGCCTTCAATGTCAACCCAGCTATCGGCTTTGGTAGCGCCGGTTTGGTAACTGATCTTATAAAATTCAGGTAAATGCTGCCGCAGAAAAATGGCGAGCGCTTTCAACATATTGCCACGTTGGTGAAAGGTCATTTTTCGCAGAACGGGATTACCAACCCTGCGGGCATAATCAGTAATGGCTGCAAAATCCAAACCTTTGGTAGAAGCGTTGGCAATTTTATCACCGGTTACTGCATTGAATAATTGTTGTCCTTCACCATCGCCGGTGATCCAGTGACCGTTAATATAGTTCTCTAGTTTATTCATATTTGCAATCGCTTAGTGCGCAAAGCTACAATCCAAATACTGAAAAGATTTTGTAATTTTAATGGATAAAATTTAAGGTTATGAGTATTGCAGAAATGAAGTTGGCAGCTATCAATGAGACCAGCAAGTTGGATGACGAAAAATCGATCAAAGAAATTTTGGAACACCTGGCAAAAATTTCTTTACCAAATGAATCTAAAGAGTTGAACCTTGCACAACATTACGATAAGGTTAAAGAAAAATATAGTGATGTGCTGCAAAAATTAGCGCAATGATTCTGATTGATGATATATTAGAATTGCATGATGCTTCCATTAAAGGTTTTGGTGGTGGGTCAGGTATAAGAGATCTGGGTCTTTTAGAATCAGCTATTGCCAGACCTTTTCAAACTTTTGGCGGCGAAGATTTATATCCAACTGCATTTGAAAAGGCTGCGGCGCTTGGAGAAGAACCGGAATGTTAGGTATGTTAACATTATTATTGGAATATAATTATGAAGTTAAGGCTGGTAAAGAAGATTTGTACAAATTGATAATTCAAATCTCTACGGGTGAGATTCGCTTTGAAGAAATAGTATTATGGCTAAAAGAAAATACTTTGGAACTTACATCAATCCAAACTGCTTTGCGTGATGCATAACATGTTTATAATGCAATAGCACCCAATCCTCAAAATTTAATTCTCCAAAAACAGGATGTAATGTTTTTTTATCAGGATCATTTTTAAAATGATCGACAAATTCAGTAATACTTTTTTGTAAACCGGCAACAGCAGCTTCCATGTTTTCATGGCGGAGTGGCAGAGCCTCTTCACCAATTACTTCCAGAGGTGCTTTGGTATCCGGACGGAATTCTTTTTCACTCAAGAGAAATTCTCTGTACTTTGGCAAATGCTCAACTGGTGTGACTAACGGGAATTGTATTTTTCCGGTTGATACTTTAAAGAAGGCTGTCACGTGTTCTACCATTTGCTGGGCATTCATTTTCCCCCAGCTGCCGGTTTCGTTACCATTTAATTTCTGAACAAGGGGAATGACTTCATTCTGTAAAAAGGAAAGTTTCTGTTCGTTCATATTGCAAAATTAAAAAAGGCAGACGGAATGCCTGCCTTTAAAAATACGTTGATATTACTGATTATAATCTTGAATCGATTTCTTTGCACAATGCATGGAAAATTTCATCCACACTTCCTTCGCCTTCCACCATTATTACTTTATTAAACCGCCGGTAATAATCAGCAACAGCAGTTGTTTTGGTATGATATTCCAGGATCCTTGCCCGGATCACTACATCGTTGGTGTCATCGCTGCGGCCACTGGTTTCCCCGCGCTTCAATAAGCGCTTTACCAATTCTTCTTCACTTACTTCCAGTGCGAGCATTACAGCAATCGAAGTATTTTTCAGATCCAGCAACTTGTCTAATGCTTCTGCCTGTGCACCCGTTCTGGGAAAGCCATCAAATAAAAATCCGCTTACATCAGGGTTTGCATCCAGTGCGGAACTGATCATACCGATCACCACTTCGTCAGGTACCAACTGACCTTTATCCATAATTTTTTTTGCCTCCACGCCCAAGGCGGTCTGCGCAGCAATCTCATTGCGCAGCAGATCACCTGTACTCAGGTGTTTAAGTGCGTATTTAGCGATCAGCTTTTCGCTTTGTGTACCTTTGCCACTGCCTGGGGGGCCAAAAAGAATTAAATTAAACATATTGTTTTGGTAACCTCTGTGAAGAACAAATATAATACAGCGACTTTATAAATCCATTAACGCAGTAGACAAATCAATGAAAAACTTTCAAACAGGGCTTTTCGTAGATAAACTGCATTATAAATTTAAGCGTACTATGAACAGAAAGCTTGCTGCCATTGTTATGTTTGCTATATCTGCCGCAGGCTGCAATACATTTCAAAACAAAAATTCAGAAAAGATGACAACATTTAAAAAAGACAGTTCCTTTTATTCTAAAACGGATACTGCGCAAGTTGAACTTGATAATGAAGCTTTGAAAAAAGACCTTCCCGCTGATGTATATCATGTTGCCAGGGAGAAAGGTACAGAGCGGCCCTGGAGCAGTGCGTTTGAAACGAGTAAAGAGATCGGAACCTATTATTGCGCTGTTTGTGGAAATGCATTGTTTAAAAGTGACACCAAATTTGAAAGTGGTTGCGGCTGGCCGAGCTTTTATGAGCCAGTGAGTAAATCAAGTATTATTTATCTGCCTGATAATACGCATGGGATGAAGCGCACCGAAGTAGAATGCGGCCGTTGTAAAAGTCATCTGGGACATGTATTTGAAGATGGGCCGCCACCAACAGGCTTACGGTATTGCATCAATGGCGTTGTACTTGATTTTGAAAAAGCACAGGAGATAGAAAAAAAATATGAAGAAAAAAAAGACTGACCTTCTTTTAAATAAAGCCGGTAACATCCGGCTTTTTCCTTTTATAAAAAAAGGAGTTGTTTTACTTAGCTGGTTTATTTACTTTGTATAATATTCAACCAAATATTTATGAACAGGATCCTGATATCCATGAGCGCTTTAATATTCCTGGCCGGCTGCAGTAATAATGAACCGGCCAAAGCACGTAAATCAGTTAAACAATACAGCATTGCACAGCTATACAAAACAAAAAATATCGGTGGCGGCCTGTTTAATAAAGATGAAAGCAGGATATTGGTACAAAACAATGAAACCGGAATTTATAATCTATATGAAATAAATCTTGCTGATACTTCGATGAAGCAACTCACCAATTCTACAAAAGAATCTTTTTTCGCGGTAGACTATGTAGCTGGAACAGATCAAACCATTTACAGTGCAGATCATGGTGGTAATGAGAACAGTCATTTATACCTACGCCAGACCGACGGAACCATCAAAGACCTTACAGCAGGTGAAAAAGAAAAAGCAAGTTTTTTTGGATGGAACAGAAATAAGACCAGCCTTTATTATACCAGCAATAAACGCGACCCCAAATATTTTGATCTTTATAAAATGGATACCGGCAGCTGGCAAAGCACAATGATTTATCAAAACGACAGCAGCCTGGATGTGAATGCGGTTTCTTACAACGAGCAGTTTTACCTGCTCAATAAAAACGTTACCACCGACAGGAATGAAATGTATCTCTACGATGTTGCAGGAAAACAAATAAAAAAGATTTCAAATGACGCAGAAGAAGCGGTGTATTATCCGCAGGGATTTGAATTGAACGATTCTTCATTTTATTATCTCACCAACGAAGTAAAAGAATTTACTTATCTGGTGAAGTATAACATTTTTACAGGCACTAAAGAAAAAGTTTATGAAACCAACTGGGACGTTTCTTATATGTATTTCAGTGAGAATGGCAAATACCGTGTAATCGGTGTTAACGAAGACGGTAGAAACAAAGTGCTGCTCTTCAATCATAAAACCGGCGAACAGCTTAAGTTTCCAGAGATTCAGGGAGGAAGCGTGCAGGGCGTAAATATTTCTGCCTCTGAAAAAAATATGATCCTGTTTGTTTCTTCAGACAAAAGCCCCGTTAACTTATGGAGTTATAATTTCGGCAGCCAGGTGCTGAAACAACTTACAAAAACGCTGAGTGCAGAAGTAAATCCCGATGACCTGGTGCAGGCAGAAGTGGTTCGCTTTAAATCTTTCGATGGAAAAGATATACCTGCTATTTTTTATAAACCATTAACTGCTTCAGAAAGTACAAAAGTACCGGCATTGGTGTGGGTGCATGGCGGTCCGGGCGGACAATCGAGAGCAGGCTACGCGCAAAGCGTACAGTATTTCGTCAATCATGGTTATGCCATATTAATGGTCAACAACCGTGGAAGCAGTGGTTACGGAAAATCATTTTACAAAATGGATAACCGCAATCACGGTGATAAGGATCTGATGGATTGTGTATATGGTAAACGCTGGCTTACCCAGCAGTCTTATATCGATTCAAACAAGATCGGAATATATGGCGGTAGTTATGGCGGGTTCATGTCACTGGCGGGCATTATTTTTCATCCCAATGAATTTAAAGTGGCTGTAGATTTGTATGGCGTTGCCAACTGGCCCCGGACTTTAAAAAGCATACCACCTTATTGGGAAAGTTCCCGCAAAGCCTTGTATGATGAAATGGGTGATCCGTTCGGACCTGATTCTACGAGGTTGAAAAATATTTCGCCGCTTTATAATACGGATAAGATAAAAAATCCTTTGCTGGTCTTACAGGGATCCAATGATCCACGTGTATTGCCCGTGGAAAGTGATGAAATAGTAGCAGGTGCAAAAAAGAACGGAACTCCTGTTGAATATGTGAAATTTCCCGATGAAGGCCACGGTTTTGTGAAAAAAGAAAACCAGATGAAGGCCGCAGAGGAAACGCTCCGGTTCCTGGATAAATATCTCAAATCCGGTTGGCAAAAGCAAAAGTTGAACTGATAAGTAGTGTTATGCAGGCTTAGAGCCGTAACAAAATAAATTATTTTTATAAATGATGCCGTTTTGCGGCATTTTTTATTTAAAAATGGTCTTACCTTTAGAAAAACCGGTTCGTTAGAATCAAACCATATTACGCCGGCATTAACCAAACTAACTACCGGGTAAAACACGTTACCCGTTTGTATGGATTTGATTTTACAAAATATTATTGCGGGCTGTAAACGGCAGCAAAGGGCATCTCAAAAGGCACTGTACCTGAAGTATGTCAATAGCCTTATGTCTATCTGCCAGCGATATGTTACGAATGATGTGGATGCCGAGGAAATTCTGAATAATGCCTTCCTGCGCATATTCAAACATATTGGGCAGTTTGATAATAAAGGTTCGTTTGAAGGATGGTTGAAAAGGATTACTGTTAATTGCTGCCTCACTTATATCAGTAAACCGAATTTTATCAACCGCACTAAAATTATTCCGTTGCAGCATGAGAATGGAGACGACGTTATGTTATTTACCGGAAGCAGTTTTAGTTTGACGGAAAATGGAACAGAAGATAAATACCGGAAAGAATATTTATTGAAGCTTCTCCTGCATTTACCCGATACTGTCAGGCTCGTTTTTAATCTGTATGTTTTTGAAGATTACAATCATCGTGAAATTGGAGAACTGCTGAATATAGCAGAACGTACTTCACAGGCACACCTGGCTAATGCCCGGAAGTTATTAGGGGAAGCACTGGATAAAAAGAAATTGATGCATAAACTGCAACGTATATGAGTAATAAGTCCGCAATAGATGAACTTTTTAAATCTGAGCTGAGTGAGCTTCCGGTTACCGGAAAGGAAGATATGTGGCAACGCATGGAACAAAAGCTGGATGGACAAAAAAAAGGAAGCATCTTAAAAAAACGTTCAGCCCTTCTTTTATTATTACTGATCGGCAGCGGCACGGGTATATTTTTTATGACCAGGAAAGGAAATGAAATTACCGGTAAAAATGATGTGGCGCTCAATTCATCATCTATAACAGAAAAAACTATCACAAATTCAGCAACAGCGTCCGATAGGGCAAATACAACAACTTCCTACAGCAGTGTAACTACAAAAAGTTTTAATAATACCGAAGACAAGACCAGTAATGCAATATTTGTAAGCAATACAAAACCTGGATTGACCGAAAAAGGAAAACAAAAGATCGGCATTCAATCTGCTGAGCCGGAAATTGTTGAAGTTGTGAATGAAAATGAATCAGCGATAAGCGGAACAGAAAAAATCAACATCGTAACGGCAATGCAGGATGCTGAAGCAAACAGTAAAAAGAATAATGCCACGCTCATTCAAAGCAAAACGGCCCCTGAAAATATTGCTCCCGAAAACAAAGTAAGCACTCCGTTGCCTGTTACTTCAACTGCGGTTAACCAAACAAAAAAGAAAGAGAAATCAAACAGTAAATTCTCTGCCGGCATTGTTGCAGGTATGGATTTGTTTTTAAAAGCGAAAGAGACCGGTTTTTATGGCGGACTTCAATTGACAGTGCCCGTTAATAAAAAAGTAAACATCGTAACAGGCCTGCAGGTTTCCAGGCACAAGATGGAAGAGAATTACAGCAATGCAGAAAAACAACGGATCAATCCTGATAAAAATATTGATGCAAAACTTCAGGGCCTCACCGTCATTCAGGTTCCTATCCTTTATGAACAGCCGTTACCTGGCAACAAGGTTAAGTTCCGCGCCGGGCTAACGCCTACTTATATTGTGAATGCTGGCATTTACAATGTTCCCAATTCATTTACGGGTAATGTTGTCAACTACCGCAAGTTTACCCTGGAAGATCTGCACCGCCTGAATGTTCTTTTCACAGCAAGCATTGGTGTTGACATTACAAAAAATATAGAACTGGAACTGAAAGGAAATTACGGACTGACCGAATTGGTAAAAAACAGTTATATCCTTCAGTCAAGTGTGAACAATAATTTTAAAGCTGCGCAGGTTGGAATTATTTTTAAACCCGGAAAGAAAAAATAAAACGGATCGCACGTTTTTTATACACTTCGTTTTTTACATTTTGTAAAATGAGTTTTTTAAGAACAGCAGTGTTTTTTTTATTGGCAGGCTGTTCTGCTACGCAGCATTTACAAAAAGAAATTTCACATCAATTAAGTTCCCGCTCTTACAATAAAGAGATCAATATTGATTCTTTGGTAACAATCCTGAAGCCGCTTTCATCAAGGGAACGGGAAAAGATTATTGTGCCCTTCATGCTTGCTGGAAATATCCCTTCTTTTAATCTTCAACTGAAAAAAGTAAAAATAAAATTTACTGATAGTACAGGGAAAATATATAAAGCTGTTGTTTTTGTATCACCCGATTATCTCTGCATCGGGAATGATAAACAATTTATGCGGATGCCGTTGACGCCGCAGGCCGCCCAGCAAATAGCAGACAGCCTGCATTGTATACTTCCTACAAAAAAAATGGTGGATGAGATCTATCTGGCCGCTTCTGTAAAATCTGAACCGCATCCGCTTACAGAAAACAGGGATTCGTTCCAAACTTTTTTGCAACACCATCAAATCATTGAACATCAGTTAAATTTTAAACATTCGGGAAAAATAATTGCAGGGATAAAGAAAGACGTTGTACAGACACCGAAAATATATACTGCATCAAAGCCAAACCGCGTTGCGATTTATGGTTGGCATCAGCTGACCGGTATAGCAATCCAGCCTCTATATACCGGCCATGTTGATTGGTATGTAGATTACAGTCATGGAATCAGGCTGGTCTATGAAAAAATGATCATCAATAAGAAAGTTTATTTAATAAAAGACGTTTTGAATAACCGGCAACTGCAGCCGCTACTTTGTGATGAGGATACCTGCGGTTATACACGGTATAAAAATAATTAATATCCATTTCTTACAACATACAACACACAGTGTCTAACGTACAACTTATAAGTTTTAAAGTTACTTTTGCGGCTCAAGCATTTGTTTATGGGAAATAAGTTAAGCCAGCTGGCTGAGACGCTGATCGGAAGTGAAATTGTAAAATTAGGCAACGAGATAAAAGATAAAATACGCCAGGGCGAAAAGATCTATAATTATACGATCGGTGATTTTGATCCTGCGATTTTTCCGATACCGAAAGAACTGGAAGAGTGTATCATTACATCTTACCGGGAACACAACACAAGTTATCCGCCTGCAGACGGCCTGCTAGAACTCAGAAATGCAGTTGCCGGATTTATCAAAAAAAATGAAGGACTTGATTTTGCAGCAAATGAAATACTGATTGCAGCCGGCGGGCGCCCGCTGATCTATGCATTGTACCGGGCTATTGTTGATAAAAGCGATAAAGTTATTTATGCTGTACCGAGCTGGAATAATAATCATTATGTTCATTTTACAGAAGGCGAACATATCATGATCGAAGCAACGCCCGAAAATAATTTTATGCCGCAGGCAAAAGATATTAAACCACATATCAATGGCGCTTCACTGTTGGCGCTTTGCTCTCCGTTAAATCCAACAGGCACCACATTTACCAAACAGGAACTTGAAGAAATCTGCCAGCTTGTGATTGAAGAAAATAAACAGCGTGGGGCTGATGAAAAAAAATTATACCTGATGTACGACCAGATGTACTGGACCTTGACATTTGGTGATACAAAACATTACAATCCTGTAACATTGAATCCGGCAATGAAAGAATATACCATCTTCATAGATGGCATCAGTAAAGTATTTGCGGCTACCGGTGTCCGTGTAGGATGGGCCATGGGTCCAACGCATATACTGAATAAAATGAAAGCGATCAACAGTCACGTTGGTGCATGGGCGCCGATGGCAGAACAGAAAGCTGTTGCCAATTTTCTGATCCAGGACCAGGCGATTGATAGTTATCTGCTGAACTTCAAAGCTGAGATTAATGAAAGACTCCGCAGGATTCATAACGGCATGCAGCAATTAAAATCAGCCGGATTTTCTGTTGACTCAGTTTCGCCGCAGGCCGCAATATATCTTACTGTAAAATTTGACCTTGTTGGTAAAACAACTTCCGCAGGACTGTTATTGAATGATCAGGCGGCCGTAACAGATTATTTATTGAATGAAGCAAGGCTGGCGATCGTCCCGTTTTATGCATTTGGTGCCAACCGCAGCAGCAGCTGGTATCGCCTGAGTGTAGGCACCTGCAAAAAAGAAGAGATCGATGAAATGCTGGCCGCAGTGCAGGCTGCACTTTCCAAATTGGAATAGATAATTTGTTCAACATATAAAGACTTTTTTACCAATTTATCAATAATATCCGGTATCAAGTATCTTTATATCATGCAAAAAACATCCATCATTACTGTTGTTTTTTTATTAATAGCAGTAAACATTACTGCGCAGCAATTCGGTTCAAATCCCGCTTCAACAAAATGGTTTCAGATCAACACTGATACAGCACGTATTATTTTTACGGCACCTGATATCCAGCATGCGCAACGCATTGCCAATGTAATTCATTTAATTAACCGTACTACGGACAGCAGTATCGGCAATGCCCGTAGAAAAATAAATATGCTGTTGCAGAACCAGGCCACCATTCCCAATGCATACGTTCGCATGGCTCCTTTCCGCAGCGAATTGAATATGACGCCGGGCGCAGATAATTTCAGCAATGGAAGTATAAGGTGGGATGATAACCTCAGTACGCATGAATACCGGCATGTGCAGCAGTTCATGAATTTTAATAAAGGTCTTACCAAAGCTTTTTATTTTTTCCTGGGAGAAGAAGGACAATTGCTGGCCAATGGCATGACCGTTCCTGATTATTTTTTTGAAGGGGATGCTGTTTTCCAGGAGACGCTTGTAAGCAGTCAGGGGCGCGGAAGAATGCCTTTCTTTTTTAATGATCATAAATCTATCTGGCAGGCCGGAAAAAATTATTCCTGGATGAGATGGCGCAACGGCTCATTAAGGTCTTTGTCGCCTGATCATTACCCAACCGGTTACATGATTGTAGCTTATGGATATGAAAAATTCAGAATTGATTTCTGGAAAAAAGTAACACAGGATGCTACCGCTTTTAAAGAATTATTTTACCCGTTTAATAAGGCCGTCGAAAAATATAGCGGCGTTTCTTACCGGCAATTTGTAAAAGACGCTTTTGATTATTTTAAAAAATTATCCTTTACCAAGAACGATTTTTATACTTCTATTAAATATCTGACAAAAACGAAGAAAAATAATGTAGTTGATTATTTCAATCCGCAGTTCATTCATGATGACGAGATTATTGCCTTAAAAAAAAGTTATGATCATGTTCCTGAATTTATTGTTGTAAAAAATGGGAATGAAAAAAAGGTTCGCGTAAAAGACATCGGCATTGATGACTATTTCAGTTACCGCAACGGCAGGATCGTTTACAGTGCATACACGATCAATGCAAGATGGGGTTGGAATGATTACAGCGATATAAGAATCCTGAATGTAAACAGCGGCGAACAGAAAAAATTAACTCGCCATACAAAATATTTCAATCCTGATATCAATGAAGACGGAACAAAAATAATTGCAGTGAATGTTAAGGCTGATGGCAGCAGTGAGTTGCACCTGATCAATGCCAATACCGGCGCTGTTGAAAAAATAATCCCGAATGAGCATCATTATTTTTTTACGCAAACAAAATTTATTAATGACAATGAAGTTGTTTCCGCAGTGAGAGCCGGGGAAGGTGAAATGTTATTAATAAAAATGAACCTGTCAAATGGAAGCATTATTGTGTTAAAAAATTTTTTTTACAACGTGATTGGTTACCCGTTTGTAAAAAACAATAAAATTTATTTCAGCGTAATGCAGGGAGGGGCTGACAGGATCTGTTCGATAGGATTGAATGATAAAGAAATAAAACAACTTACCGATAATGATAACGGCGTTTATCAGCCTGCTGTAAATGATAAAAATCAAATGGTGCTTTCTGTGGCAACTGTGGATGGTTACCGCATTGCGATGATCGATCCGGTAAAAGCAAAAACCGATTTCGAGGTTATAGTACCTCGAGGAATGGACGGTAATTGGATGGGCCCTAAAGACACTTACAGGTATATACATAACGCCCTCGGGCAGATTGGCAACGATTTACTTTCACGGGTGCCCGATAGTGTATATGAAGTAAAAAAATATAAAAAATCATTTCAGCTTTTTAATTTTCACAGCCGCCGCCCCGTTTATGGTCCGCCGGAATATGGGTATAGTTTTTTTAGTGATAATATGCTGAACAACTTCAACAATATTCTTACTTATACGTATAATGAAAATGAAAGAAGTCATAAAGCTGAATGGCTGACTACTTACGGAGGTTTCCTTCCTGTATTGTATGCCGGCGCAGATGCAGCATTGAACCGGCAATTCCTGCTGAGCAATAACAATAGGGTAAATTTCAATTCTGCTACGGCAAAGATCGGAGCTTATATACCACTGAGTTTTGTAAGTGGCAGAACTTCACAGGCTCTTTCATTTGGGGGAGGGTTTAATGCAGAGCAATTATATTATACCGGTATCGGAAAAAACATCCTGGATAACAGAAGTTTTGACTACCTGAATTTTTTCTTTAATTTTTCTTCTGCGTCTCAAAAAGCGAAGCAGCATATTTTTCCAAGATGGGCACAAAGCTTCAGTCTTACTTACCGCGACGCACTAACGTTTACCAGCAGCTACAAATTTGTAGCAACCGGTCATTTATATTTTCCTGGATTATTTCCCAATCACAATCTGGTCGTTGATCTGGCTTACCAGAAAAAAGATACCCTTGGAGATATTTTCAGCAATACATTTCCTTTCAGCCGCGGTTATGAATCATTGCGCACAAGAAGAATGTATAAACTGGGCGCCAATTATCATTTTCCGATCCTGTATCCCGATCTCGGGTTTGCTAATATGGTTTACATACAACGTATCCGCGGAAATGCATTTTTTGATTATACCAATGCGCGGGCAAGACTGAATGGCGTACTTCAGGATATTCCTTCAAAGACAGTTGGCGGTGAACTTTACTTAGACGGGAAGATATGGAATGCGCTACCGGTAAGCATTGGGTTGCGTTACAATTATTTACTGGATAAAGACCTGTTGAACCCGGGAGTAAAAAATGTTTGGGAAATTATATTGCCGATCGGATTGATACCGGAATAAAGGCAATCAGTTTTTATTATTCAAAAATACAAATGGTTTCAATTCCTGCGTGCGGAGTGTATTGCGTAGTACTGCTTTTTTTGTAATAACCTTATACTTATTCAGATCAAGTATTTCATGTGCGTTAATAATATTCTCAAGATTTTCTACCATATACAGCAGTTCATGAAGTAATTCAACTTCATGCTCCATTGCCTGGGGGCTGATAAGTTCCTGATTGAACAATACCAATAAATCCCTGTTGGGTCTGTTCATGCTTGTAGATAGATTTTTCGTTTGCTGATCAATAACCAATGTAACCTTTCCTGCTTGGGCATTCGCAATGTCCCTTTCCTCCTGTTCTGCTCGAACGACATCCGGTTGCTGTCAAACCAATGGCAATTATGATCAACAATGTTGTTTTTAAAATACTACGCATACGATTGAGTTACCAAATTAAACTATTTTCACAAATATTTATTGCATTCTTTAGATGAACGGAGAAAACTTTAACAGGACGTCAGTAAAATTACGCGTGCTGGTAGCGCCGCTGGATTGGGGATTAGGCCATGCAACCCGCTGCATTCCTATCATAAAGGAACTGATTGCCAACGGCTTGGATGTAATCGTTGCAGCTTCCGGTCGAAGTGAAATCTTACTGAGAACGGAGTTTCCCGAATTGAGGTTTTTATTTCTGCGGGGATATAATATTTCTTTCAGTAAAAAGAAAATCGGGCTTTTTCTTAAAATCATCCGCCAGCTGCCAGGAATTAAAAATACAATTGCTTATGAACATATGTGGCTTAACAACTGTATAAAAGAGCACGGAATTGATATTGTTATTTCCGATAACCGTCCTGGCCTTTATCACGAATCCGTTAAAACAATCTATATCACTCATCAACTGAATATCAAAACGGGCAATCCATTCAGTTCGTGGATCGCTAACAGAATTCATTACCGCTACATCAATAAATTCAGTGAATGCTGGGTGCCGGATGCCGCTGAAGAAATAAATCTTGCCGCTATTTTATCACATCCGTATTCATTACCGAAAATTCCTGTAAAATATCTTGGACCATTATCAAGATTTGAAAAGAAAAATAATCTTCCAAAAAAATACGACCTGATGATCTTACTATCAGGACCCGAACCACAGCGCTCTTTACTGGAAGAAAAAATCGTTGAACAATTAAAAAATTACACCGCGAAAAAAATAATATTGGTAAGAGGTCTACCAGGTAATTCAGAGATGCAACCATTCAGCAATGCAACCATTCAGCAATACAATCATCTTGCTGCGGAAGAATTAAATACACTTATTCAACAGTCGCAACTGGTAATTGCCAGAAGCGGGTATACAACAATTATGGATTTGGTAAAGCTGCAGCAAAAGGCAGTACTGGTGCCTACTCCGGGTCAATCCGAGCAGGAATATCTTGCAGATTATTTAATGGAGAAAAAAATATTTTACAGTGTGCAGCAGCAGAATTTTGTACTGGATAAAATTTTAAATGCAGTCAATCAATTTTCTTTTTACAATATAGAAATAGAAGAAAAATATAAAACCGTCATTAAAAAATATCTTGAAACATTATAATTTTTCCTGCTCCGCATTTACAAAATCCATCAGCACTTTTATACGTTCCGGAGAGAAGTCAAATTTTAAACCTGCTGTTTCATATAATTCAGGAAGTGTTTTTGTTCCACCTAATGCTAATGCATTACAGTAGTTGTTCATTGCCTGCTGTCTGTTATTTTTAAACTGCATCCACATTCCGATTGCGCCGAGTTGAGCAATACCATATTCTATATAATAAAAAGGAACTTCATACAGATGAAGCTGCCGCTGCCACGCATTTGCCCTGAATTTTTCCAGCCCGCTGTAATCAATCACATCATCTTTAAATTCGTTCAGTATGTTCAACCAGCTATTGGTTCTTTCTTCATTGCTATGTTCCGGATGCTGATAAAGCCAGTGCTGGAATTTATCAATGATCGCGATCCATGGGAAAATAGTAATCACTCTTTCCAGTTGTTGTTCTTTTGCCCGCGTAAGATCTTCTGCATTAGTAAAAAATGTTTCCCATTCATCCATGCTGAAAAGTTCCATTGCCATACTCGCCACTTCGGCAATTTCCATGGGATATTCTTTAAAGCCTGTCAGCTCCAATGGATGTGCTAAAAAAGAATGTATTGCATGACCGCCTTCATGAACCATCGTCGTTACATCATGCATCTGCCCGGCTGCATTCATAAAAATAAATGGTGCACCGCTTTCGGGCAACGGACAGTTGTATCCGCCCGGAGCCTTGCCCATCCTGCTTTCCAGGTCAAGATGTTTCAGTTCATTCATCTTTCTCAGGCAGTCGCCAAAGAAAGGCTGCAGTTTGGAAAAGCACTCAATTGATTTATTGATCAGTTCATCAGAACCTTTAAACGGATGCAGTGGTTGAATGCCTTCGGGTGAAGCATCTACATCCCAGGGATGCAAAATATCAAGGCCCAGTCTTTCTTTTTTGGCCTGGTATATTTTATTCACGAGAGGTAACACATGCAGCTTAACGGCTTCATGAAACTTAAAACAGTCTTCTGCAGTATAATCAAAACGCCCCAGTTCTTTAAAGCGGTAAGCCGTATAATTTTCAAAGCCGGCATTGCGGGCGATCGCATTTCTTTTTTCAAGCAGCTCATTGAAAAGCTTATTCAGCTCTTCACGGTCCTCCAGTCTTCTTTCCTGAATTTTATAATACACTTCTTCACGAAGTTTCCTGTCATGACTTTCTAAAAATTTTGCAGCCTGTTGTAAAGTATACTCCTTGCCATTTACAGTAACGGTCATCTTACCGGTAATAACACCATATTGCTGCTGCAGAACACTCATGTCTGCCTGGAGCTGAATATTTTCTTCTTTAAATAATTCAATGCTTTTACGGATGTTGCGTAAGTAAGTAAAAAATTTCTTTTGATCCAGTCCGGCTGCAAGCGGATGATTGATTAATTTTTTATTCAGTGCATCGGAATAGGGCTGGATCTTCGGTTGAATTTCGAGGCAGAAAAAATTGAATGCATCTTCAAGTACACTATTCTCTGTATCGCAGGTCATGCGGATCTGGCGCCAGCAGGCATCTTCACTGATCACAGCTTCGAGTTCACTCTGGTCTTTAAGCCATTGTTCAAATGTTTGTGGCGTAGTTAATTCCCTCTCCAGAAGCTCTTTTAAAAAAGGTTCAAGTGTTTCCCAATCAGAAAGAACAAAATCATCCGGAACAAAATGCCGGGCTGTTTTTTTAATATCTGCAGTATACATAAATCAAAAAATGGACGTGAGTAAAAACAAAAGGCAGCTTAAAAACTGCCTTTGATAAACCGGAAAGATTAAGCCATCTTCCTGGGAGAATTTATTTTTTTAGGCGGTGCATTTCTTACGGTTGCTGTTTGAGTAACCGCTGTTTTAGCTTTTGCCGTTTTATTTTCTGCAGCGGGAGCGTCTGTATCCGTTGCTTCTGATAGTTTAATCTCCACATTGTGTTTGTTAAGCGTATCAAGCCACTTTACCATTTTCTTCATGTCACTCGAATACACTCTTTCAAAATCCATATCAGGATATACTTTTTGAAAGTATGCCTTTAATGCTTTATTGTCAGCCTTTGCATCCGGCAAAGCTTCCGTACTTGATTTCATTGCGTTTAAAACATCAACCAGGTTGGCATTATCCTTCACTGTGTAGACCTCGATACTTTCCAGGTGAGAAAAATTATGAATACGGCTGCTCACGAATTTTGTACTGTTATCATCAAGTGAACGAACGACTGCTCCATCTGCTTTAGAAGAAACCATTTCATATAAACCACTCAATCCGCTAACAGAAACCAATTTATTATATTCCATATAAATCAAAAATTTTAGGGTTGCAAGTTAAGCAAAATAGCAACCGTTCATCCATTTTGAAACAGATTATTAACGAATTGATATATCTTTTATCACTAAACAATTATCATGAAAAAAACACTGTTCCCGCTTGCTTTACTAACTCTTGTTTTCTGCAGCAGCAGTTTAAAAGCACAAAAAACATCCTGCGTTACCAATCCGGTTTACAGGCAATTCGATTTCTGGATCGGTCAATGGGAAGCATTCGGGATCAATAAAAAAAAGGCAGGCGACAGTAAAATAAGTTTGATCCTCGACAGTTGTATTATAATGGAAGAATGGACCAGTACTTCAAAATTCAACGGTGTAATTTATGCCGGCAAAAGTTTCAATACTTATAATGCGGTCAGCAACCAATGGCAGCAGACCTGGGTAGATAATGCCGGTGGCACGCTCGAATATCTTGAAGGAAAACGGGATGGCAATAAAATGGTTTTCATGACCAAACCATTTGCATTCAGCAAGGATACCATTGCGGTGCGGAAACTTAGTTTTTTTAATCTTGATCCCAATAAAGTGCGGCAGCTGGGTGAGATCAGTAAAGATAAAGGCGCCACATGGGCGGTTGAATTTGACCTGGAATACAGGAGAAAAAAAATGTGAAAGATGTAAAAAAATGAACGATGCGAAAATGCGGAAATTCCTTCAAACTGAAGATTCATACCGTTATTAAAAATAGAAATGACTTTCAAAAATCACCAAATCACCAAATCTGTATTTTGTATTCATCTTCATATCTTCATATTTTCACACCTTCAGATTACTTCCATATGATATATTTACAGGATAAAATAATAAGACATGGCTTTTAAAAACGCAATCAGCTGGTTTGAGATACCCGCCACCAATCTTGACCGCGCAACTCAATTTTATGAAACATTATATGGAATAAAATTACAGGCACTGGACTTTCCGAATATCAGGATGCGCATGTTTCCACTGGAAGACGCTATGGGTATCGGCGGTGCAATTGTGGACAGTGGCGGATTTCACAAACCTTCTGCTACAGATGGCCCACTGCTTTACCTGAATGCAGATCCGGATATTCAATCTATTTTAAATAAGGTAGAAGCAGCCGGTGGTAAGATCATGGTGCCTGAAACCCTTATCTCTCCTGAATATGGAAGCATGGCAGTGATCATAGATAGTGAAGGAAACAGAATCGCATTTCATGCTGTTTCAAAACAATAAAATAACTGGTCATCACAAAAATGAAAAGAACAGTATTTGTTATATTAATATTGATTGGTTTATCAGCATTCATTCATCGCTATCAAAATGGCGATACATTTTCCCAATTGTATGCGCTTGAAGGAACCTGGAAAATGGAAACAAAAAAAGGAATTCTTTTAGAAGAATGGAAACTGGTCCATAAAGATTATATGCAAAGCCGCGGCTGTTTCATAAAAGGAACTGATACTACTGTGAATGAAAAAGTAGCGTTGGAAAATAAAACAGACGGGATTTTTTATACATCAACAGTAGAGGAGCAGAATAATAAACAACCCGTTCCTTTCAGACTGACTTCATCAGAAAATAAAATATTTATTTTTGAAAACACAGAACATGATTTTCCCAAAAGGATCGTGTATGAACTGATCAGCCGGGATTCATTGCATGCCTGGATCGATGATGCGGAAGAAGCCTCTAAAAAAAGACAGGATTTTTATTATCACCGGGTGAACTAAATAAAATCAGGTTGGGAGGTTGAAAAAGTTTAGATGCAGAGAAAACACAAAGACTTTAATAAATCACCAAATCATCAAAATAAAGTCTTCGCGGTAAATGTATTCTTCTATTTTTTGTTTGCGTAAATAATTTTTCTAATCTTTGCGATCTCAAGTTTTGAATATGAACATTTAATGCTGGCCGATCTATATTAACTGCAGGCCGGATCTTACATAGTTAATCATGAATGGTACAGCCATTCCTTATCTATTTTTATCATTTCATATTTATTTCAATAATGTCAAATACTGCTATACGAACCAATAAAGGTTCTTATTATTTTTCAATAATTAAACAGGCCATCGCCGGCGTAAAAATGGATTACACCACCGGTAGTATCCGCAGGGCTGTTATCATGCTCGCCATTCCTATGATCCTTGAAATGTGCATGGAGAGCGTGTTTGCGCTGGTAGATATATTTTTCGTAAACAGGTGGGTAGGTAATGACGGCGCTACTGCCGTTGGACTGACAGAATCTGTAATCACCATTGTTTATTCTCTCGCCATCGGCATCAGCATGGCAGCCACAGCAATGGTAGCAAGACGCATCGGTGAAAAAAATCCGGATGCTGCAGCAAAGGCCGCGATGCAGAGTATGTGGGTAGCCGTTATCATCACCGCAGTGATCAGTGTCAGTGGATTTATTTTTGCACCGGATATTCTGCGGCTCATGAAAGCGCAGCCGGATGTTATTGCAATCGGCGTTAATTATACCCGCATTATGATGGGAGGAAGCGTGGTGATCATGTTATTGTTTCTCATCAACGGTATTTTCCGCGGAGCAGGTGATGCAAGTATGGCGATGAAAAGTTTGTGGCTGGCGAATATCTGTAATATTATTTTATGCCCGGTACTCATTCATACATACGGACTGCAGGGTGCTGCAATGGCTACAACAATCGGAAGAGGCGTGGGCGTGCTATTCCAGTTGTATCATCTCTTCAAAGGAAAAAGGGTGATCACAATAGAGCGAAAACATTATGCATTCGACTGGCCGATTGTAAAGTCGCTGGTTAAGATTGCATCGCCAGGAACTTTCCAGTTCATCATTGCATCCTGCAGCTGGATATTTTTAGCAAGACTTGTTTCAGAAACAGGACATAAAGAAGCATCCGCAGGTTATCAGACAGCGATCAGGATATTGATATTTTTTATTCTTCCTGCGTGGGGGCTGAGCAATGCAGCCGCAACATTGGTGGGACAAAACCTCGGCGCCAAACAACCGCAGCGTGCAGAAGAAAGTGTTTATAAAACGGCAAAGTACAATGCAATATTTATGGCGATCGTTACGATATTGTTCCTGGTGGCGGCAAAATGGATCCTCTCATTTTTTATACAGGAGCCCATTGCCCGGGAACAGGGAATAAGAGCATTGCGCATCATGAGTTCGGGCTATATATTTTACGGTATTGCGATGGTGATGACAACAGCATTTAATGGTGCCGGTGATACCTGGACACCAACCATAATTAATTTCTTTGGCTTTTGGCTGTTCCAGATTCCACTGGCCTACATATTGGCCAAAACATTTGATCTTGGTCCAACCGGAGCATACCTGGCAGTGCCCATTTCAGAAACGGCAATTGCAGTGGCGGCGTTTATTATTTTTAAAAGAGGCCGGTGGAAGAAAATTCAGATCTGATGATTTGGAAATCTGGCGGTTTATATTTTTTATCGCCAGATTTCCAAAATCCTTTACGTTCGGATCATTTTTTTATGACGATAGAATTAAATGTATTTCGAGATGGGCAAAATGCAGCCTCGAAAGCTGTGTTCGAAAATTATCTGCAGCTTGATTGTATGATCACCTGATTCTGCGAAACTTAATCATGCGAATCATAGTTCAGATAAAAAAATTACTACTTTATATATCCCAGCGCAACAGCAGCGTCATGGATTTTACAAACCGAACTGCTGGCTGCATGTTTCCCGGCTTTCTTTAATTGCTCTTCGGTAATATGCCATTTTTTTGACCAGTAAGTCACTTCCCATGATTCGTGGAGATTGATGAGATCTTTATCGGGATGACCGGTGTCTTTTAAGTTGTCTGACATGTTGGATTATTTTAGAAATACAAAATAGAAAACCTCTCAGGTTCAGCAAAAGTGTTTATGCGGTAGTTTGAGCGTGTCTTGACTGTAATGTCTTTGACTTATTAATTGCTATTACATCTAAACCCCAATCGCACAAATCATGATAATCACAAGAATCATCATTCAGGCACAGTAAATGCAACTCTAATTTTTTTTATTCAACCGCCGTTTTTTTCAAAAAAGAACGTCTAACCATTCATACAAAGCAAAATTTATGATGAGAACAGTACTAACGCTATTGATTTTAGGCCTAATGACAGGAGCTGCTAACAGCCAGGACATTGTTTTAAAAGGGAAAATAACCGACCGGACAGATAAGTCAGTCATCAGCGGCGCAACAATCACACTCGGTCCCGCTAAAAGCACGGTTAAAACAAGGACCAATCCAATACCTCCAACAGACGTTACAAAGGATTCCAGCACAAAGGTGATCGACACTTCAAAGTTAATAATGGACTCTTTGGGACGCTCTTCTGTAACCGATACAACAGTCCCCGCTAATAAAATAGATACAAAACCTGTAAGCAGTGCACCGATTGCTGCTGATAATTCAGGGGTGCCCATTCAGAGCACGGTTTCGGACAATAACGGCAATTTTAATTTCAGCGGTTTGGTGGCCGGCAATTATACGGTTACCATCAGTTCGCTTAACTATGAAAAAGTTACGCAGAACATCAACCTGCAGGCGAGTAATAAAACCGCCATTCCATTTGCCATCGCAAAAATATCGGAGGTACTGGGCGAAGTTACAGTAACTGCAAAAGCACAGGCGGTGCGCCAGCGCGGCGACACTTCCGAATTCAGCGCCAGTCAGTTTAAAGTAAACCCTGATGCTACTGCAGAGGACATGATGAAAAAATTACCGGGTATTACGGTTGATAGATCCGGGAATGTTACTTCAATGGGTGAGCAGGTAAAAAAAGTTACAGTGGATGGCCGTGACTTTTTTGGTGATGATGCTACTGCTGCATTGAAGAATCTTCCTGCAGATGTGATCGATAAAATTCAGGTGTTTGATAAATTAAGTGACCAGGCGCAATTGACTGGATTTGATGATGGTAATTCTGTAAAGACCATTAATATTGTTACCAAGTCAGGCATTAAAAACGGACAGTTTGGACGCATCTATGCAGGATATGGTACTGATGACCGTTATTCAGCAGGTGGAAATGTTAGTTTTTTCAAAGGCAACAGACGTCTTTCTTTTGTAGGAAACTTCAATAATATCAATCAGCAGAATTTTGGATCGCAGGATTTATTGGGAGTAACCAGCAGCAGCGGCGGTAATCGTGGTGGACGTGGTGGTGGTGGGCGCGGTGGCGGGCCACAAGGCGGCGGAGGCGGAGATAATTTTCAGGTAGGGCAATCAAGTGGCATCAGCAAAACCAATGCGCTTGGTATAAATTTCAGTAATCAGTATGGAAAAAAACTTACGTTGTCAGGAAGTTATTTTTACAATAACAGCAGCACCAATGATCAGTTAATAACTAAAACGGAGCAACCAACGAGTCTTGGGAATTTTGCGACAAGCGACAACAGCAATACATATTCTACCAATACCAATCATCGTATTAACCTCAGGCTTGAATATAAAATAGATTCATCGAATTCTTTATTCATTATTCCAAGTATGAGTTTTCAAAAAAATAATTCGTCGTCAACATCGTTTGGCCAGGCATATTATGAGAACGGTGATTCAACGAGTGCTTCAATAGGACCCGGAAGAAGCAGTGCCGACAAAAACGGTTTTAATATCAGGAACAATATATTATTCCGTCACGCCTTTGCTAAAAGAGGTCGCAGTCTTTCTTTAGGTTTCAACACCACTTTTACTAAAAATGACGGCGAATCTATCACAGATTCTAAAATCAGGTATTATCAGTTAGGTCACAATAATATATTTACCGATTCTATTCTCAACCGTTTCTATGACAATACAACCAACGGGAACACAATCGGGGGAAATATTGCTTATACAGAACCCATGGGGAAAAAGGGTCAGATCCAGGCGGATTATACTTTATCCGTTCAAAACAACAAGGCTGATCAGGAAGCCTTCGACTACGATGGAGTACAATATTCGAAGTTTAACAACCTTCTTTCAAACAGGTTTGACAATACGGTTACAACCAATAATGCAGGATTAAATTATCGATTGAACCAAAGCCGCGATGAACAGTTTTCGGTTGGCGTAAATTTCCAGCATTCGCAGCTGGAAAGCCAGCGTACTTATCCAACGGAAGGTTCGATCAACCAAAGTTTTTCGAACCTGCTGCCAAACCTGATGTGGCGTAAAAAGCTTTCTACTGTGAGTAACATCAGAATATTCTATCGTGCATCTGTTAACTTTCCTTCCATTACGCAATTGCAGGATGTGGTTAATACAACGGATCCGACAAGGGTATCAATCGGTAATCCTGCACTGAAACAATCTTACGCAAATTTCCTTGCGGGCCGGTATACTTATACCAATTCAAAAACGAGCACCAGTTTTTTTGCAAATCTGTTATTGCAGACAGCCGCTGATTATGTGGCTACGCAGACAAACCTTGTGTTGAATGATTCTTTGGTTCAAAACATTAAAATTTTATCAGGAACGCAGGTGACAAAACCAGTAAATGTGGATGGGTATAAAAGCCTTCGTACTTTCTTTACTTACAGCATGCCGCTGAAAGCATTAAAAACAACTATGAATGTTAATGCAGGGTTCAGTTACAGTTTTCTGCCAGGAAGGGTGAATGATCTGCCAACCAAAACAAATAACTATGTGTACAATGCAGGTGTGGTACTAGCGAGTAATATTAGCGAGTATGTAGATTTTAACCTGTCGTATACTGCAAATTTCAATGATGCAAATTCGCAGAGCATTAATGTAAAAACAAATCAAAACATTAATACGATCACAAAAACTGTTAATCAGACAACTGGCATTCAGGTAAACCTGCTGGATAAAAAAGGATGGTTTTTGCAGAACGATGTAACTGGTCAAACATACACCGGTTTGTCAGCAGGATTAAATCAGACCTATTGGTTATGGAATGCAGCACTTGGTAAAAAGATTTTGAAGAACCAGGCTGGTGAATTAAAACTTTCTGTTTTTGATTTGTTGAAACAAAATCAGAGCATCACGCATACAGTATCTGATGGCGGCCTGATCACTGATTCTCAGAGCCAGGTGCTGCAACAATATTTCTTGCTTACGTTTACTTATAAGTTGAAAAATTTTGGTACTGCAAAAACAACAACTAATAATAATAACCGGGGCAATTTTGGTCCTGGTGGAGCAGGTCAAGGTGGTCGTCCCGGTGGTCAGAATGGTGGATTCGGTCCGGGTTTTTAATTAACTTAGTCCGGAATAAAGTGAAAAGTTTTGAATCAACCGGAATTAATTGTACAGCTGCAACGTGGAAATGAGGGCGCCTTCAGGAGGATCGTGGATCAATGGCAGGACATGGTTTATAATACAGTAGTGGGTATTGTGCAGAATGAAGATGATGCCGATGATATTACGCAGGAAGTTTTTATACAGGTGTATCAATCGGTTCATTCATTTAAAGGAGAATCGAAATTTTCTACATGGCTTTACCGCATCTCTGTAACAAAAGCACTGGATCACGAAAAGAAGAAGAAAAGAAAAAAACGTTTTGCCTTTGTACAAAGCCTGTTTGGAAATGCAAGTGACGAAGCGATTCATCCTCCGGACTTTCATCATCCGGGAGTGATAATGGAAAACAAAGAAAGATCGGGGGAATTATTTAAAGCATTGAAACAGATACCGGATAACCAGCGCATCGCATTCACATTGCACAAACTGGAAGGCCTGAGTTACCAGGAGATAGCAGCCATTATGAATACTACGCTGAATGCGGTAGAATCTTTAATGGGTAGGGCAAAAGGAAACCTGAAAAAAATACTCCGGACTTATTACGAAGGAATAAATAATTAACCAATAAATTTTATTGTTATGCCACACAATGAACATATTGAAAAAAGGATCGATGATGCACTGAACAGTGCTGACAATATCGGCAGGGCAGCAGCCAGACCATTTTTATTCACCAGGCTGCATGCAAGGATGAACAGGCAGGAGGAAAGCCTATGGGAAAGAGTTGTAAGAACTACAGCCCGTCCTTCTGTTGTTATCTCCGGGCTTTGTATGATCATCTGCATCAATGCAATGGTGATCGCTTACAATAATGTGAAAACTGTAAAGGTTAATATTCCTGATCAGCTGGCAACAGCGGATGAATTCTCTACTTCGGTAACCGCATTGTATTATAATGAAAATTCTGAACCATAATGAGCACCTCATCAAAGAGTAAAATATTATTAATTGCAGTCATTGTTTTGCTGCTCACTAACATCGGCATGTTGTTCTTTTTCCTGCGTGATGGAGATAACAATGATCCGGGAAAAAGACCACCGAGAGGACGGGAGGTTATGATGAAAGAGTTTCTGCAGAAGGAAATTGGATTTAATGAAAAACAAATGCAGCAATATGATACGCTCAGCAAGCAGCACCGCGATAATGTGAAAGCATCATTCGACGAAGTAAGAGCGAGCAAACAGGAATGGTACCGCCAGCTTGGTGCAGGTGGCTTCACAGATTCGGCCATCAATGGAGTAGCATCGCGTACCGCCGAAGTACAGCAGCAGATGGAATATAAAATGCTTCTGCATTTTAAAGAGATCCGGAAATTATGCTCGCCGGATCAACAGCCTAAATTCGATTCCTTATTTTATAAAGTATGGGATAAAAAAGCCGGGGATAAAAAAAAGGATCCCAATAAATAAGGAAGCGACGGTTTTTCAGCATTCCAGCGTCTAATTAATAATTTTTGTAAACTTTTAATTTAATAATAATGAAAAAACAGATCGTATTAACAGCAATCGTAGCATTCCTTGGATTTGCTACAGTAAATGCCCAGGGCTTTCAGCGCAGGACCGTTGAAGAAAGAGTAAAAGCGGTACACGAAAAACTGGACAGCGCCTTTAAACTGGACGCGGCTAAAATGAAAGAAGCAGAAGCCATTTTTACAGATTATTACAAAGCTCAGGACAAGGCAAGAGAAGACGCAATGGCTGGTGGTGGTCAACCTGACCGTGATGCAATGCGTGCAAAAAATCAGGAGCTTGCCGGACAGCGCGATGATAAGCTGAAGAAAGTGCTCAGTGAAGATCAGATGAAAATATGGAAAGATCAGATTGAACCTTCCATGAGACCACAGAGAGGCAACAGACCTCCGGGCGGACAAAAATAATTACAGGTGATTTTGAATAAGGGAACACGGTTCTGTCTGAAAAGGCAGAACCTTTTTTTTGGAGAAAGGTTGATGGGTAAGGAATTCAGGGAATTGCTGTACAAGAATTACCTAAACCATTTCAACTTTATCAACTCTATCAATTGTATTTGGTTCAGAGATTATAAAATCAAGACAAGGGAACATCAACTTTAATAGTACAACCATTGCCCGGAGAAGAAATAATATTTAAACTACCACCTGCGTGTTCTGCCCTGCTGTAAATATTAACCAGGCCCATTCCCCTTTTTACGGTTGCTGCGTCAAAACCATTTCCATTGTCTGTAATACTTAATGTAACAATGTTTTCACGGCAGGAAAGATGAAGTAAAAGATTATCTGCTCCCGAATGTTTCAGAATATTATTGGTACTTTCCTGTACAATGCGGTAAAGCGTAAGTTTTAAATTCTGGCTGATCAATTCTTCATTAAAAGAAATATCCGCTTTAAGATGCGCCTCAAACTTTCCAGGGATGGTAATTTTTCTTGTAAAATCACTGAGGGCATAAAAGAGTCCATTTACTTTTAAAGCACCCGGATTCAGTGCGTGACTGAGTGACCTGATTTCATTAACTGCCTTATTAACGTATTCAAGACCCTGATCAATCAATGCTGTTGGCTGACCGGTTTGTTTACTGGCTGTTTTTAAAAACAGCATAGCAGCAGCGAGTAATTGATTTACATTATCATGTAATTCTGCAGAAATTTCTTTTCTTTCTTTTTCCTGCGCTTCCAGGATTGCCGACAGCACATCACTTTTTTTCTTAACCTCTACATCAAGTATTTCTTTTTGCAGTCTGCGTTCTTCTGTTACATCCTGCATGGAACCGATCATACGGACAGCTTTACCATCTTCATTGCGGATGATATATGCCTGATCGATCACATTTTTATAAGAACCATCTGCGCAGCGGTAACGGAATTCATTTTGCCAGCGCGACGCACCTTCATTCAAAGCATGCTGCCAGCTTTGGGCAACAGCATCTGCGTCTTCAGGATGAATATTGTGCGTGTTGAATTCCATCAGGTCTTCCATCATTTCATGGCCAAACAAAATATTATATCCACCAAAGCGCTGAATTTTATTTTGTTCAATATCCCAGTCCCAGATTACATCTCTTGTTGCCTGAGTTGCATATTCAAACCGCTCATTCGTTTTTACAAGTTCCTTTTTGGTGAGCAATTCTTCAGTAACTTCTATTGATTGCCCGCCGATAAAACGTTTACCGTCCAGCGATAGGATAGGAAATTTACATGCGTTAAAATACCTGGAGTTGCCTTTGTCATCTATATAGCTATACTGGTATTCAATATTTTTATTGGAAGATAAAACTTCGGAGATAGATTGCCTGGCTTTTTCCTGGATGGCATCGGGATAAAGATAATGAATGTCTTTTCCAAGTTCTTCACCGGAAAAATTACTCGACTCCTTATACTTAGAATTCATATAATGAAGTATGCCATTCTCGTCCATGATCCACGCCAGTAGCGGCGTATTTTCCATAAAAGAAGCAAACTGATTTTTTTCTTTTATGAGTTCCTGCCTACTCACAGTCATGTCGGTAATATCAATGGCCTGTCCGCCAATTAATCTTCTGCCGCCCCTGCCCTGAACAGGAAATTTATAGACTTTGTAATAAATTTTATTCCCTGCTTCATCACAGTCTTCCTCGAAAGTTTCGATACTTTCATTTGTTCTCATAACGTATTCATCACTGGCCTTGCAATTGGCCCGCATCGATTCTGGATACAGCTCAAAAATATTCTGCCCGATAGCGTTATCAGAAAGACTAAAAATATTTTTGAAAAAAGAATTCATGAAATACAAAGTGCCCTCTTCATCATTGATCCAGGCGAGCAGGGGTGCATTTTCCATAAATGATTTAAATTGCTGTTGTTTGTACGCCAGCGATTCCCTTACTTTCTTTTCTTCCGTAATATCACGTCCAACCACTATATAACCGATTGCTATTCCATTTGTATTTTTTACGGTGCTGATCGAAGTCTGTAAATACATCATCTGCCCGTTGCTTCCTGCAATCCCCATTTCTCCTTTCCAAAAACCTGCAGTAATTATTTTTTCAACAACTGACGCGGAATCGTTTCCGGGTGTGGTTAACTTAAAAAGATCTGCGTAATATTTATCGATTGCTTTTTCACGGTTTAAGCCCAATAACATTTCTGCAGAAAAATTCCAGCTTTTAATACAGAAGTTCAGGTCGGTGGAAACAACTGCATCTGAAATATTATCCAATAAAATATTCTGCTGTAAAATTTCCTGCTCTGCTTTTTTCTGTTTAGTAATGTCAGTGCCTGTAAACTGGATCTCTGTAACACTACCGGTCTCGTCTTTTAAAGCTATGATTTCCCAGCGGAACCAACTCTGTTCATTGTGATTAAGGGTTTTTATTTCTATACTGATCACTTTTCCCGGTTGGGAAACGCAGGCATCTTTGGCCTGAATAAATTTTTCTACCTGGAAAGAATTAACCACTTCCTGGAAAGACCGCCCTTCTATATTTTGATTTTCCAGTCCGAAATATTTTTGAAAAAGCTGGTTACTGTGAAGGAACCGCATATCCCTGTCAGTTACACTGCAAAGAAATTCTGAAGAGTTCTCTAGATGGGATAACGAGGTAGAAATGTTATTCATTTCGGATAATTGAATTTTACAAATTGGTTTTTCTTATTGCCGGTGCAAAACAGCTTCTATCTTTAGCCAATATAATGCCAAGTTAAAATTTTAGCTGTAGTAGATTAACGACGTAGTTTTCTCTTTATTGCCGTAAAAACACATTTTCCTAAAAAATTTTAGGCTCCAGATCATACTTATAAGTAAACATAAGGGTTCTTAATTGTAACTTTTCTGTATACCCTAAAATGGTAACCTGTAACTCTTTAGTGCGCTTCCAGCCAATTGATTCCTTTTCCAATTTCTGCTTCAACCGGAACTTCATTGGGAAGAACAAGGGCTGTTCTCATGCATTCGATGATTATGGGTTGGATTATATCAATTTCTTCTTTTATTACATCAAACACCAGTTCATCATGAACCTGCAGCAACATCTTTGATCTGAACTTTTCTTTTTTAAATGCGGCATCTATCTTTATCATAGCCAGCTTTATCATGTCTGCAGCAGTTCCCTGTATCGGTGAATTGATCGCATTGCGCTCAGCAAATCCACGAACAGTGAAATTAGCGCTGTTAATATCAGCAAGCCAGCGCTTGCGCCCCATCAGGGTTTCAACGTATCCATTTTCTTTTGCAAAGTTGATGGTATCATCCATGTATTTCTGGATACTGGAAAATTGCTTTTTATAATTATCAATGATCTCTTTTGCTTCTGCTCTTGGGATACCCAGGTTTTCTGCCAAACCGAAAGCACCCTGTCCGTAAATAATTCCGAAATTCACACTCTTGGCTTTATACCGCATTTCTTTACTGACGTCTTTTTCTTCTACATTAAAAACCTTTGCTGCCGTTGCAGTATGAATGTCTTTCGCGTTCCTGAATGCCTCGCACATGTTTGTATCGCCACTGATCGCCGCAACAATGCGCAATTCTATCTGTGAATAATCGGCACTTACCAAAAAATGATTTTCATCTCTCGGTATAAATGCTTTGCGGATCTCTCTTCCCATATCTGTCCGGATCGGAATATTCTGCAGGTTCGGGTTATTGCTGCTCAGCCTTCCCGTTACTGCCACTGCCTGAGCATATGATGTATGCACGCGGCCGGTCTTACGGTTGATCATCAAAGGAAGCGCATCCACATAAGTTGATTTTAATTTCGTGTATTCCCTGAAGATTAAAATATCATCCACAATTTTATTCTGTGCCGCCAGTTTTAATAATACATCTTCTCCTGTAGCATATTGACCGGTCTTTGTTTTTTTTGCTTTAGGGTCCAGTTGCAATTTTTCAAAAAGCACTTCACCTAATTGTTTAGGGCTGGCGAGGTTAAAACGGACACCTGCCTGTGCATATACACGTTCTTCAGCAGCTTTCGCTTCTTTATCCAGTTCCTTACTGTATTCATTTAAGAACTGTTGATCAATCCTGATGCCTTCAAATTCCATATTTGCCAGCACTTTCACCAGCGGATTTTCCACTTCATAGAAAACCTTTTCTACTTCTTTTTCTTTAAGCTTTGGAAGAAACACATGTTTCAATTGTAAGGTTATATCGGCATCTTCGGCAGCGTAATCTTTTATTTTTTCTATTTCCACATCCCGCATATTTCCCTGACCCTTACCTTTTTTTCCAATCAGTTCTTCAATATGCACAGGTTCGTATCCAAGAAATTTTACAGAGAGCAGATCCATGCCCCGCTTGCCTTCCGGCTCTATTACGTAATGCGCAAGCATGGTATCAAAAATATTTCCCTTCAATTCCATTTCATACCATTTCAACACAAGCATATCGTATTTAAGATTCTGCCCGATCCAGGTTTTGCTTTCATCATCAAACAATGGCTTGAATAACTGTAGCATTGCTTTTGTCTTTTGCTGATCCACATCGCAGGGAACATAATAAGCTTCATGAGGCGCAATGGCAAAACTTAAACCTACGAGCTCTACATCGTTGGCATCAATGCCTGTTGTTTCTGTATCGAAACAGATCTCTGCCTGCTGCATGGCAAGATCAACAAATTGCTGAATGGTTGCCTCATCATTAAGCAGCGTGTATTCATGTACGGTATTATTAATATTTTTATCAGCAACAAAATCTTTTTCAGGAAATTTAATGCCTGAACTGAGAATTTCTGGTGCTGTGGGTACAGCGTCTTCAATCACATTACCAAACAGATCCATCTGGGCAGTTTTCTTTTCAGCCACAACAGACTTTTCATCACCTGATATTTTTATTTCATCGCCGAGTAAACGTTTGGCGAGTGTTTTAAATTCAAGTTCTGCAAAAACTTCAGTCAATTGTTCTCTGTTCATTTCCTTGATCCTGAAATTTTCTTCATGAAATTCAACCGGCACATCAATGATGATAGTCGCCAGTTTTTTACTCAGGATCGCAAGGTCTTTACCGGCTGCAACTTTTTCTCCGAGCTTACCTTTTATATTGGCTGCATTTTCAACAACGCCTTCGAGAGTATGATATTCTTTTAATAATTTGGCAGCCGTTTTTTCGCCTACACCCGGAATGCCCGGGATATTATCTACTGCATCACCCATCAAACCTAAAATATCAATTACCTGACTCACGTTTTCAATGTCCCATTTTTCACAGACTTCCTTTGGTCCAAGAATTTCAATCGTTCCTCCCTGGTAAGGCGGCTTGTATATTTTTATTTTTTCAGAAACGAGTTGACCATAATCTTTATCGGGCGTAACCATAAAAACTTCATAGCCTTCTTTCTCTGCTTTTTTACTCAATGCGCCGATAACATCATCTGCTTCATAGCCATCGATGCCAATGCATGGAATATTCAACGCGGTAATAATTCTTTTAATATCGGGAATGGCTGCAGAAATATCTTCCGGAGTTTCCTGACGATTGGCTTTATAATCTGCAAAGTCGGTGTGCCTTTCTGTAGGTGCAGCAGTATCAAAACACACGGCCATATGTGTTGGTTTCTGATTGTTGATGAGATCGATCAACGTATTGGTAAAACCAAACTGGGCATTGGTATTACGACCCTTGCTGGTAACGCGCGGATTGCGGATGAGTGCATAATAGGCCCTGAACACAAGCGCATAAGCATCGAGCAGAAACAACTTTTTTTCCATGCCGTGAAATTAGGATAAATGCTGAAAAAGGAACCAGAAACTATCCGTTATAAATATTAAATTTGAAGGAAATGAACATGTTATTGAAGGAAAATAAATTAGTATTAGGCGCATCTGTTCTGTCGGGCTTAGGTATATTGTTCACAATATTACATTTTATAACATTGTACATTCCGTTGTAAAGACATCCGAAAGAGACGAGACTGTTTTTAAGCAGGGAATCGTCATCTACAAAGATTCTTCCGGAAAGAAGGATACAATGAATCTGAATCAATACAACCGCGTTCATAAATAACAGAATAAATTTTCTAACAACAATCAAGCTCCAAGGCACGCTTCGTACCTTTGTACAATGACCAATTACTTAGCAGAACTGAATGAACCGCAGCGGGAAGCAGCTACACATATCAATGGCCCTATCATGATCATTGCCGGTGCCGGCAGTGGCAAAACAAAAGTACTCACTACACGCATCGCCAACCTGATGGCCAATGGCGTGGATTCTTTTAATATTCTTGCACTCACTTTTACCAATAAGGCCGCGGCTGAAATGAAAGAACGTGTAGAGAAAACCCTTGGCAATACCGAAGCGAGAAATTTATATATCGGAACTTTCCACAGCGTTTTTGCAAGAATACTGAGAGCCGAAGCAGGTAAACTTGGTTATCCCAATCATTTCACGATCTATGATACAGACGATGCGAAGAGTGTGGTGAAAACCGTCATCAATGAAATGAATCTTGACGACAAACACTATAAACCCAATATTGTTTATAACAGGATCTCGGCTGCAAAAAATGCATTGGTAGGTCCTGCTGAATATATCAACGACGGGATGCTGCAACAGGAAGATGCACGCGCCAACCGGCCTTTGATTGGCGCTATTTATGATGCTTATTCCAAACGCTGTTTTAAAAACGGTGCAATGGATTTTGATGACCTGCTTTTTAAAATGTATATCCTGCTTAAAAATTTTCCTGAAGCCCTGAGCAAGTACCAGCGTAAGTTTAAATATATTTTAATCGATGAGTACCAGGATACCAATCCAGCCCAATATGAGATCATTAAACTACTGGGAGCCATGCATGAAAATGTTTGTGTGGTGGGCGATGATGCGCAAAGCATTTATAGTTTTCGCGGAGCAACGATTGAAAATATTCTGCAGTTTCAAAAAGATTATGACAATGTAAAGCTGGTAAAGCTGGAACAGAATTACCGCAGTACGCAAAACATATTACATGTAGCCAATGAAGTGATCGGCAATAATAAAGGCCAGATTGAAAAAAGATTATTCACAGAAAATGAAGAAGGCGAAAAAATAAAACTTGTCCGTACCATGACGGACAACGATGAAGGAAAATTTGTTGCGGATACCATCCAGGAACAGAAGCTCCGCAATCATTATTTCAACCGCGACTTTTCCATTCTGTATCGCACCAATGCGCAAAGCCGTAGTTATGAAGAAGCGCTGCGCCGTATGGGAATCGCTTACAGGATCTATGGCGGCATCAGCTTTTATCAGCGCAAAGAAGTAAAAGATTTTATTGCTTACCTGAGGGTCATCGTCAACCCGCATGATGAAGAAGCGTTGAAACGGATTATTAATTTTCCTGCAAGAGGTATTGGTAAAACGTCTGTTGATAAAGCCGTTTTATTTGCCAATGAAAATAATATCAGCATGTGGCAGGTGCTTGAAAAAGCATATTCGTTTGGATATAAAGCAGGAACACTGGAAAGCATTAATGGCTTTGTGACAATGATAAAAATGTTTCAGAGTGAGATCCCGAAAAAGAATGCTTATGATCTGGCGATCATTGCCGGCAAGAGCACGGGCATTGTGAAAGAACTTTTTAATGATAAGACTACAGAGGGCCTGGCAAGATATGAGAACGTACAGGAGTTGTTGAACTCGATTAAAGAATTTATTGAAACGCCTTTGAATGAAGAAGATGGTGAAGTGGGTGATAAAAGTCTGGGTACTTATTTACAACAGATCACACTACTCACGGATGCAGATAATGAAAAAGAAGACAGCGATGTTGTGAAACTGATGACCATTCATGCTGCAAAAGGATTGGAATTTCCAGTGGTGTTTGTTGGTGGATTGGAGGAAACACTTTTTCCAAATGCGATGGCCATTAATACAAGAGAAGAACTGGAAGAAGAAAGAAGATTGTTTTATGTTGCGATAACAAGAGCGAAAGCCCGTTTGTGGCTTACGTTTGCGAATGCACGTTATCGTTTCGGTCAGCTGCAGCAAAATGATCCGAGCCGTTTTGTAGATGAGATTCCTGAATTGTATGTAGATAAAAGTTATGCCGGTGGTGGTATCAGAAACATTGGTGGTGGTGGAACCGCATTTGAAAGGATGAACCGGGGCTTTGGAAACAACAGTAATAATGGTGGAGGCTGGGGCAATAAAGCAGCTTCACAGGCTGAAAGAATTTATGGTGCGCCGCCTTCAAAAAAAACGACACCAAGTTATCTTCCCGCAAAGCCTTTACCTAAAACGGTTGAACATACGCCCAGTGCAGATTTTATGGCAAGCGATACCAGCAATTTACAGGAGGGACAAAAAGTAGAGCACCAGAAATTTGGTTTTGGCGAAGTAAAAAAAGTAGAAGGCAGCGCACATAACCCGGTGGCCACAGTGCAGTTTGATTTGAATGGTGAAAAAAAGATCATGCTGAATTACGCGAAGTTGAGGATTATAGAATAGCGTTAGATATTTTTTACCACAGAGTTGCGGGAGTTATTTTTCACGGAGGTAAAGAGTTTCAATACTCGCTTTAACTCTGTGTTGTATTCAACTCCTATAACTCTGCGGTAAATTATTGCAGCGAGTTTTTTGAAGTGCCATATTAGTAAGTATAAATATTAAAAGCCGGTTTAATTATTTTATAAAAAAAGAAACCATCACAAATCATCACAATCATAAAAATCAGCGACCCCTATTCATCTGGGTAATTGCACCGCACCTTGAGACAGGCGATCCGGACCTTGAGTACTATTATGATTTTACCCAAAGCATTGAAGAATATACACGCGCTTTTGAAGTGCTGAAACTCGATTGGAAATGGCAACCCGTTACCATTCAGAATTATAAAGAGGTTGTTGATCATATCGCTATTGTTGAAAATGGTTGTACGCAGGTTGTTTTTAACCTGTGCGATGGCGATGAAGTAAATGGTACACCAGGCATTTCTGTTATTCATTATCTAGAAGAAAAAAAACTGATCTACACTGGTGCGGATGCAAACTATTATCATCTCACGACTTCGAAGATCATCATGAAAAAAGTTTTTGATGAGACTGCTGTTCCCAATGCAAAATGGATTGGTATTACTGCTGTTGATGAAAACCTGAATGGAACCTGCGATAAGATTGGCCCGGTCGTTATTGCCAAGCCTGCAGTTTCCGGTGGAAGCATGGGATTGGGTGTAAAGAATGTGGTGAATACAGACGAAGATCTGAAAGCCGTTGTTGCTGAGATTTTTAAAGGATACCGTGGATGGGATCTTTCATTTGGCGGTATTGTGGTAGAACAGTTTATTGCAGGCCCGGAATTTACTTCATTGATCATTGGTTCTTATCAGCAACCTGGTAAAGCAATTATTTATCCGCCGGTTGAAAGGATATTTCATAAAGCATTAAAAGAAGAAGAAAAATTTTTAAGTTACGACCGGCTTTGGGAAACCTATCATACAGAAAGTCCAATTGGTGAGCACGAAGATTTTTACAATTATCATCAACCCGATCATTCTTTAATTAAAAGGATCAATCAACTAAGCTGGGATGCTTATGCTGCTGTTGGCGGTACCGGTTATGGACGCATAGATATCCGTATGGATAAAGCTTCGGGAAAGTTATATGTGCTGGAAGTTAATGCCCAATGCGGTTTGAGCGAAGATGAAAACTATACTTCTATTGGCGCTATTCTGCGCCTGAGTAAACATAGTTATGCAAATATGGTTTGGGAGATCATTAAAGATGCTGTTGAAAGAAACCCCCCTCATTAATTAACAACAGGAATATTTTAATTGAGTGCTTTGTATCGTTTAAACAAAAGATACTTGCTGAACTGTTATTGACATTATTAACAAGCGATGAGTATAAATATACCGGCAAACATTTGTTTTATATAAACATTAAACTTTAGCTTTGATAAAACAGTCAAACCCATTCATTTTATTATTCTTTTTGCATGAGAATTTGTGTACTGCAACCCGACTACTCCACAACCTCTGTTGATTATAAAAATTATGATCCACCCCGTGATCTGTCACAGTTTTTACCGGAAGCAACCATTGACAATGTATTCCTGAATAAGCTCACAACCTATAAACAATTAAAAGCTCTAAAAAATAAAGGCTATGATTGTTTTGTAAATCTTTGCGAAGGTTATCTTGAGTGGGAAGTTCCAAGCATTGATGTGATCTATACTTTGGAATTGTTGAACATGCCTTTTACAGGACCTACTTCACTGCTGTATGATCCACCCAAGGAGTTAATGAAATATGTAGCTTATACGGAAGGAGTCAAAACGCCGGCATATGCATTAATAGAATCTGAAAATAATATTTCAAAACAATGCAGGCATTTAAAATATCCCTTGTTTGTTAAACCTTCTAAAGCGGGTGACAGCCTTGGTGTTGACGAAAAGTCAATGGTTCAGAATGAAGAACAGCTTATTGATAAAGTAAATTTTCTTTTGCAGGAATATGAATCTGTATTGGTGGAAGAATATATAAAGGGCCGGGAGTTTACTGTATTGATTGCCGCGAATGCTGATAATCACAAACAGAGCACAGCCTTTACTCCGGTTGAATTTATTTTTCCGGAAGGAAGAACTTATAAGACCTATGCCTTAAAAACATCCGAATTACATCCGGAATGCAATGTTCCGGTAAAAGCAAAACGGCTCAGCAAGCAATTGAAAGAAGCAGCGCAAAAAATATTCCGCAGTTTTGGCGCTGTTGGTTATGCAAGGATGGATTTTAGAATGAATGAAAAAGGAGAACTGTTTTTTTTAGAAGTAAATTTTACATGTTCCGTTTTTTACAGTGATGGTATGGAAGGTAGTGCTGATTATATTTTAAAACATGATGGCATTGGCCAACATGGATTTTTGAGGCATATTATTGCCGAAGGAATTTCGCGTCACCGTCGTAAGCAGAAGAAATATGTAATGAATGGAAATTCCATCGTGGGGTTTGGTATCTATGCATCTACCAATATAATTGCAGGGGATATTATTTTCAGGGGAGAAGAAAAGCCACAAAGAATTGTTACAAAATCACATGTAGAAAAGTTCTGGAGTGATGATGAAAAAAAGCTTTTCCGTCAATATGCTTACCCCGTTAGTAATGAAGTATATATTTTATGGGATAACAATCCCAGCGAGTGGGCTCCTCAGAATCATAGCTGTGAGCCAAATACTGTTTACCAGGGTCTTGATGTAATCGCAATAAGAAATATTTCAGTGGGAGAAGAACTGACACTTGACTATGCAGAATTATTGAATGATGAATCCGAAAGCTTTGACTGCCAGTGTGGTACAGCTTCCTGCCGCGGCCTGATCCAGGGCGTTAACGGCAATTCTGTAACATTAAGATTACAGCCACTGGTGCTTTCTTTATAATTTTTTAACCTTCCTCCCCCGGCATTTTTGTACCTTTGCTTAAACCTCAGGGAACAAGCAGCGTCTGACAACCCATTCTACTACCCATAGACGCTGATACTGAAACCCCATTTATTCTGAGTTTATTTAAGAATTAACCTAACAGGAACCAAAACCGGTACCCGTGAACTATTACTAAAGCTATATGTCAAGAATTTTCATTATAAGAAATATTTTTTTAAAGCATAAATACCAGTTGCTTGTTACTTATATATTATTTGGTCTGGAGATGACTGGTTTACTGCTTCGTCCTTTATTTTTTGGTATGGCGGTCAACGGTCTTATCGAAAGAAGTTATAACGGACTGATATTGCTGGCAGGATCACATTTATTATATACGATTGTAGGAACGATTCGTCACAGGTATGATACAAGAACCTATTCTGCCATTTACACATCATTGGTAACACGTTTATTGGGCAGGCATTTTGAAGGAGCTGAAGTTTCAAAATTAAGTGCGCATTCTACACTTGCAAGAGAGTTCATTGATTTCCTCGAATACGATCTCAATTATGTGATTGAAGCATGCTATAATTTATTCGGCTCCATAATATTATTATGTTTCTTTGATAAAAAAGTAGTGTTCGTTTGTTTATTGGTTTTAGTACCTGTAATGATCATCAGTTATTTTTACGGGAGAAGAATGCGGAGATTGAATAAAGCAAAAAACGATGAGCTTGAAAATCAGGTAAACATTATATCTACCAGAGATAAAAAACAGATCGCAGCACATTATCAAAACCTTCGTCGTTGGCAGATTAAAATATCTGACAAAGAAGCCTGGAACTTTGGTATTATGGAATTATTTGCAATGCTGGTTTTATGTGTAAGCGTTCTCGTAAGCGTGAAGAAAGGATCAACACCAATGGTGGCCGGAGATCTTATCGGGATTTATTATTACGTTATGAAATTTACAAACGGACTGGATACCATTCCATACATGGGTCAGCGTCTGGCATCATTAAAAGATATTATCCAACGTATCGAAATAGAGAGTGATGAAAAGACGGAACTACCAAAGATCAAACCTGTGCTGCGCCCAATTGTAAACAGAGAAATTACAACCATGGAAATGGTTAGTTAATTGTGAATTACTAGATTCATTTATATACATTATCGAAGTATATTTACTTTGTAACCCATCAAATTCTATTATGATCACAACAGCCCCACTCAGCCTGGTGAGTAACCACGTTTTTGCAGAAGTTTGGAAAAATGCAACAACCGGTCAGCAAAGCTTACATGCTACTAGGCAATTTCATCCAGGAGATATTATCTGCTCTTTTGGTTCGTCCGCAATATTAGAAAAACCTACTTATTTAACTGTACAAACAGCTGTTGATAAGCATATCCTTCTGGAACCTGAGTTTCTACAATACATAAATCACAGCTGCAATCCGAATGTATTTTTCAATACAACCAGTATGGAATTGATTTGCCTCAATGCTGTACAGCCAGATGAAGAATTTACGTTCTTTTATCCAAGTACAGAATGGAAAATGGATCAGCCTTTTGAATGTTATTGTGGTTCAAGAAATTGCTTACAGCAAATCTCAGGAGCAGCCCACCTGCCAAAACATATTCTTAACGAATATAGATTTACTGATTTTATTGAAGGTAAATTGCAGCAGCATGAAAAATAATTCATGCATTATCTGATAGGTTGCTAAATTTAAAACTGACTTCCGCCTGATCTGTAATCAGGATGTAATAAAGTCTTTTAATCTTTTAAATTCCCTCGCATCTCTTGTTTCAAACATGCGCCTTAAAATGGCTGTAAAGAGTTTTGTAAACTCTGAAAAAGAAGATTGTTTCATAAACTTTGGATTTTTATACTGTGAAAGTACAAAAAACATAGGCCTCCGGTCAAGAGGGCTTTTACGCTTTTTTGTATTGCGTATTTTCAGCAATAAAAAGCCTTCTGTTTTTCAGAAGGCTTAAATCATTTTGTATCATTGCGGAAATCCAATTACTTCACCAATGGTGATTGCCAGTGCCGGCGAAATTGCTTTCCTTTTTTGTAATATTTGATTGGATATACATCCGGATTTTGACGAAGCTTATCCATAAAGTTTTTAAATACCTGTACCACCGGGTTCGAGTGGCTCCGTTGTTTTGCTGTAGGCATAGATTTAAGATTTATACAGCTGATAACGTACCTGATTGAGGAATATTGTGTCTCCGCATCAGCAACTATTATAAAAAGAGCAGGGAACAAGATCAAAAAAGTATAGCCATTTATGTTCCCCGCAACCTTAGTAACCGTCAATAGCCAAGTGAATTTATTTCTGGCAGCGGAACAAAAAATCCGGCGATTATCCATAAAGCTAAAGCAATTGCTGCAATTGTTTCTGCTGTTGAGATCTTAAAAGTAGAATTCTGTTTCATAAAATTATTTTTTATAGTGAATAATGCTTTTTGCATGTATACATTAGTAGACTGTTTCATCACGATGCGGTTTAACTGTTATTGTAAACCGGAATTTGTTATATATTTTTTAACAGGACGCCATTTTTCCATACCCACAGAATGTAGCATTAACTTTTATTAACCTTATACCAATATTGATTAACCGCTTTTCTTTTTCCGGGCCAATACTTTTGCTTTCATTAAAAGTATAGCCATGAAAAGTTGTTCTGTTTTATTATTGATGCTGACAATTAACCTTATATCAGCAGCACAGATTAAAAAGGGTATCGTTAGAGGACAGTTGACCGATTCTATGGGAAAACAACAGGTCTCCAGTGCAACTGTCTCTTTAATAAATGCTAAAGATTCATCGCTGGTAACTTTTACCCGGACAGACTCTACAGGAAATTTTTATTTTGAACAACTGGCTCTTGGAAAATACAGTCTCTCTGCTTCACAGGTAAATTTTTATCCTCAATGGAAAAATTTCGAATTGACCAGTAACCAAGCCGGTATTGACCTGGGAAATATTATAATGAAAGATAAAAGTCTGATGAATGCTGTCATGGTTCTTTCACAAAGGCCGCCCGTAGTTGTTAATGGCGACACACTTGAATTCAATGCGGAAGCATTTAAAACCAAACCGAATGCTGTAGTAGAAGACATGCTGAAAAAAATGCCAGGTATTCAGGTAGATAAAGATGGCAACATCAGCGTAAACGGAAAAAAGATCAATCGCGTGCTTGTAAACGGGAAAGATTTTTTTAATGGCGATCCTAAAATGGCTACCAGGAACCTCCCGGCAGATGCAATTGATAAGGTGCAGGTCTTTGATAAGCTTTCTGATCAGGTCGCATTTACCGGAATGGATGATGGCAATGCTGAAAAAACGATCAACCTCAAATTAAAAAAAGATAAAAAAAATGCAGCTTTCGGAAAAGCTTCGATAGCTGCTGGTACCGCTGGACGTTACGATGGTCAATTCAACATTAATAAGTTTAACAACGATCAACAGCTTTCCGTCATCGGGATGAGCAATAATACCAACCGGCAGGGATTTTCTATAATGGACATGCTCAACTTTACCGGGCAAACAAAAAAAATGATGAGTGGCGGTGGCGGCAGAATGATCATTACAAGTAATAATGATGATGAGTTTGGATTACCGGTAGCAGGGATCAACAACAATAAAGGAATCAATACAACAACCGCCACCGGCTTCAATTACAACGACACCTGGAATAAAAGTACAGAAGTAAATGCAAGTTATTTTTACAATAACCTTGCTATCAACAATGAACAGTTGACCAACCGTCAGAATATTTTACCGGGAAATAATTTCAATGCTGTGCAAAGCAATAGCAGCAATAATAAAACAATAGCAAACCGCCTAAATTTCAGCACAGACCATCGGATCGATTCTTTCAACAGCATCAAATTAACCTCACTGATCGGTTACCAGGAAACAGACAAATCAAATAACAGCAGTTACAACTCTTTTATTCCCGGAGGGAAAAAACTTAATAGTGGAATTACCAATACCTCTGCCGGCAGCAATGGATACAATACAAGCAACAACCTTTTGCTCAGACATAAATTTAATAAGCGCGGCAGAACCTTGTCGGCCAACCTTGCGATGCAATACAATGACAGCCGCTCCAACGGTAAGCAATATTCTATAAATAATTTTTTTGTAAATGATACCATTGGTAAAATTGACACATTGAACCAGCTGATAAAAATCAACAGTATTACTCAAAGCTATGGAGCCAATATCAGTTATACAGAGCCATTGGGCAAACGGGCTTTGCTGGAATTCCGTGCGAATTATAACAGCAACAGCGGTGAACTTGACCGTAAGACTTATGATTATGATCAGCAGAGTAAAAAACATGATGCTGTGAACAATTTACTAAGCAATGCATTTGAAAATAATTATAACTATGCCGGAGCTGGTGTCAGTTTAAGGGTTCAGAAAAAGAAATATGGTTTTTCAGCGGGAAGCAATCTGCAATATTCAATTCTGAAAAGTCATTTAAAAGACAGTTTATTTCAGATCCGGCAAACAGCTGCAGATATCCTTCCTCTGGCAAATTTTAATTATAATTTCAACAGAACAAAATCGCTGCGCATTGATTATACTACTGCTACAAATCAACCTTCTGTAAGCCAGTTGCAACCCGTACAAAATCTGGGCGACCCTTTGAATATCACACAGGGTAATCCATCGCTTAAACAGTCTTACTCGCACAATGTAAGCCTGCAATTCTTTAATGGCAATCCTTCGAAACAAAAAAATCTTTTTGTCTTTGTGAATTATACTGCTACACAGCATGCAATTGTTAACAGTGATGCGATAAATAATGGAATAAGAACAACAACGTATACAAATGCAGATGGCGTTTATAATATTAATGGAAATATCGACCGGGGATTTAAAATGAAATTACTCAACAGCAGGATTGACCTCGGTGTGAATATTAATTACAATCACAGCATTAATTTTATTGATAACAATAAAAATATGACCGGTAATCTTTCTATGACCCCAAGACTATCGTTGAATTATAATTATAAAGAATTGCTGGATGTTACAGCAGAAGTAAGACTGAGCTATAACGAAGCCCGTTATTCATTACAGCCGGCACTGAATAATAATTACTGGCGGCAGGAGTACAGCATTGACGCTTCCATTAATCTGCCGGCAGGATTTTCTATCAGTAATGATATTAGTTACAGCGCATTTACCGGAAGAAGCAATGGATACAATACCAATATTGTCTTATGGAATGCAACTGCAAGTAAGCAGGTGCTGAAAAATAAAAAAGGTGAAATTAAGTTCAGTGCATTTGACTTACTCAATCAGAATATTGGTGTAGACCGCAATGCCAATATCAATTATGTAGAAGACGTTCAATACAAAACATTGCAGCGTTATTTCACCGCGGGTTTTACTTATAGTCTGCAGAAAACATTAAATGGCGGACCAAGAGCTGTGATCAGAACATTTTAAAAGATATGTAAAAAGCAAAACGTTCTTCAATTGAAGAACGTTTTTTTATAATGAAAAAACCAACTGCTAAAAAGAATTATTATTTCTTCTTCCACCCATTTCATTTCCCCGCTGCCTGTTGTTGTTCATGCCTGGAGGGCGTTTCCCGCCAAACTTATTTAAGTTGTATGTGAAGGTTAAAAGGAAATAGCGTTGCAACACCACCGTTCTGCTGTCGTAATAATAATTTTCGCCCTGCGTCCGCGTGATACTTTGATTTTGATTCAACAGATCATTCACTGAAAATTTTAATTCCCCGTTTTTCTTCTTGAAAAATTGTTTGGCAAGATTGGCATTCCACAATGGAATGCTTTGATTGAAACCAGCTGATTGACCTGTGTACAATAAATAATCAAAATCAGTGGAAATAATAAAAGACTTCGTGATATAATAGGTCATATCGGTTGAATATGACTGCGTATAATAATTTGTATTATTATTTCCTGCAGCAATGCTGTACTTCGCCTGCGAATAAGAAACCTTTGCCCTTAAACCGATGTTGAATTTACTTTTAATATCCAGGTTAATGCCCGCCGATTGTGAAACGGTAAGCGTATTCGTAGTATTCAGTTGTTTGTACAGCATACTCAGGCTGTGATTGTAATTTACAGAGTTGGTAAAATTTACACTGCTGCCTTTCAACTTATTAAAAGGAACACCAACGGTGATATTGGAAGAAACATTGAAAGCGCCATTAAGATTCAATGGCCTGATCAATTGAACACCCGGCCGCAGCAGGGAATCGGGAAGGCCCAAAGCTTTTAATGATTGTAACGTTAAACTGTCGGTGCTGTTCACAATATGATTACTTGTTTCAGAACCATTGATGGTAATATTGAGATATTTATAAGTAGCCGTGTTGATTGTTTTAAAACTGACGTCAACAGTATGGCCGAATTCCTGTTTCAGCAAAGGGTTTCCCACACTGATCCGCAGCAGATTGGTCAGATCAGGTACATCCTGTAATTGAGCAACAGAAGGTTGATTGGTGCGTCCGCGGTAATGAATGATCAGGTTGGTTTTTTTCGAAAAATTATAGGTGAAATTGGCCGTAGGAAAAAGATTAGTAAAGTTTTGTTTGGTATAGATCACAGAATCTTTTCCATTATTCTGATAAATGCCGCGGATGCTACGGTTGTCTATTTGAGAAGTCTGCACAGCGGTACCAATCTGAAAATTATATTTCGTCATCAACACCCTGAAGTTGCCACCATAACGATGAGCAATAAAAACATTTTCAAAAGAATTGGTCTGCTGCCGGTTGATCAGATCAAATGCTTTTGAAACAGGATCATAATCGTAGGCATCTTTGTCTGAAGTGCTGTGCTTATTGGTATAAGCATAATTCAATTCAAGAATTTTATTCTTTCCAAACATTTCAGTAAAGGAACTTGTGATCACGTTGCTGTTGCTTCTCGTGTTTTGTGCATTTTCAAAATTCTGATCTATTACTGTTGACACGGTTCCATCGGGATTATAAAAAATGATCGGCGAAATATTGGTGCCACTGCCATTGCTTCTTTCTGTTGCATTGGAATATCCGAGCGTGAAAGTTCTCCCCTGCTTTTTAAATCTTCTGCGGAACAATACTTCATTATTGATACTTACGCCGTCGCGTTCACTTGTATAACGGCCATTGTTGCTGTTGGATAAATATTTAAGCGATGGCTTCACAGCCATGGTAGAACTGCTGTCTTCAGTGTAACTATCAGAATGCTGAAAAGAAATGCCGGGTGTATAAAGAATGGAATTCATGGAATCAATATAATATTCCATTCTTAGATTGAACTGCTGATTGCGGTTGATATTGTTCGATAAGCTGCTGCTGTTTTCTGTTGCAGAAGAATCATTAAAGAAAGTCGATTCGCGATAACTGGTCTGCTCTTTTTTATTGTTTGTTTCAGAAAAATTGTAACTGCCGGTCACGTCTATTTTTTTTCCTATTTTATCTATATAATTAATTCCTGCAGATGACGAAGTGGTAAGACCATTTCCTGTTGGTCCTGTTGGCGTTGCTACACGAGTACCATTGCCGCCGGTTCGCGGAGCGGTATTGCGCCCGCCGCCGCCACCGGTAAAACCACCCATGCGGGATACGATATCATTGGAACTGAATGCCTGCTTATTAATATTATTGGAATTACCGACAAAAGAAATTCGCCTTGTGTCATCAAAGCGGTTGAAAGTTAATGTTGACTGATAGCGGTCATTATCACCAACGCCGGCAATTGCTCTTCCGAAATAACCTTTGCGCCGGTCTTTTTTCAAAACGATATTAATGGTCTTGCTCCGGCTGCCATCATCAATGCGGGTAAATTTTGCCTGGTCACTCATATCATCATATACCTGCACCGACTGGATCATATCTGCCGTAATATTTTTGGTGGCCATCTTTGGATCTTTTCCAAAAAACTCTTTGCCATCAACATAGATCTTCGTCACATCTTCGCCCTGGGCTTTTACATTGCCATCGGCATCTACTTCTACGCCGGGAAGTTTTTTCAACAGGTCTTCTGCATTTGCGTTGGGCACTGTTTTAAAAGCACCAGCATTAAATTGTACGGTATCACCCTTGATCTGTATGGGCACATCCGTTTCTACCACAAATGTGTCAAGCGTATGAAAATCTTTTTTCAGAATAATGCGGCCAAGATCGATGGATTGCCGGGTGGCATTGATAGAAAATCTTTTCTGGTAGGATTGGTAACCCTGAAATGTAATGATCAGTTTATAAGAATCGTTCGCAAGATTGCCGATCTCAAACATTCCTTTCTTATCACTTAGCAGATAAGCAGCCATGGCGGAATCTTTTATAAAAATAACAGAGACCGTTGCACCGGCCAGAGATTGCCTGGATGCGGTATCCGTAAGTATTCCCCTAATGTTGCCGGCAGGTTTTTGTCCGGCGGCTGATAAACTTCCAAGAAAAACAACGATAAAAAAAAGAAAGGAAATCCTCATAATCATCAGTTATACAGCATTAGACGCTGTTGCTGAAAATAACTGGCGAAGCATAAATTTTTTTTTGAATCAAAAGCAAAAATCAGGAATGTTGCCCTTCCTGATTTTTGCTTTTGCAATGATTATCCCTCCAGGTATTTCTTTAATCCGGTATGGATAATATGTGTCCAGCCCTTTATAAAATTCTCTTTCGCAAAATCTGTGGTATCTGAAGGGAAAGTTTCCAGGCCTGCATGTGTCAGTTTCAGACGGGTCTTATCAGCTTCTTCAAAAAGTTCAAAGGTTACAAAAGAATTTCCCGGAACGCCATCATAGCGCCAGCTATAGGTTAATTTTTTTCCGGGAATAACTTCAGTCACTTTACAAAGATGGCGGAACTTTTTTTTCTCATCGCCCGCGGTGAATTCAAATTCAAAACCCACTTCCGGTTTGAATTCGGCGATATCGAAATACCATTTTTTCATTTCTTCTTTCTGAGTAATGGCATCCCATACTCTCTTAATCGGAGCATTGTACGTGTGTTCAAACTCCAGCGGTTGATTATCCATATTCTTATTTTTTTGATTTAATTTTTTTTACAAGTGCATCCTGCGTCAGGTGTTTTTCCAGCGCACTTAGTTTCGCAGTCCAGAAAATTCTGTACTGGTCTACCCAAATCGAAACCTTATTCAGATTTTCGAGCCTGGCTTCACAATACCGTTCACGGCCTTCTTGCCGGATCACGATCAATCCGCATTCGGTTAAAATTTTTATGTGCCTGGAAATAGCCGGCCTGCTCACTGTAAAATTTTCTGCGATATTATTCAGGTTCAGGTTTTTTTCAACGACCAGGTTAATGATAGCCCGCCTGGTAGGATCGGCAATGGCCTGAAATACGTCTCTTCTCATTGATAAATATATTATGTAACTGATTGGTTACGCAAATATATCAGGTATTATTATTTCAAAGAAATTTATTTTACCGTGAAGGCACTTAAACGCAAAAACTGTTTGAAGATTGATAAAAGCAGCATGCTATTGATTTTCTTATGAGTTGCTTAATTCAATATACAAAGCTTTTCCACCCTCGGGCTTAATGTATATTTGCAATCCACAATTCATTTTATAATGATTACTTATTCAGAAGCTGCGTTAAAAGAAATTTCTATTCACTATGCCGGCAGTAAACTACTGGACGAAAAATACAGGCTTTCGGATTCAGCTTTGAAAATCAAAGATGAAACGCTGGGTAAAATACTGATGCAGTATTTTCTTTTGCCTTTTGAAAAACTGAATGAGCGTTATCATTTTATGCATCCTTCAGATGATCTGCAGTTGAATGAAGTATTTCATTTTGCCGAAAAAATTTTTAATGACCCGGCAGATTTTCATGAACAGTCAACACAGATCGTGAAGCATCTGTATGACGTATCCAATCATCCCAAAATTAAATCAGGAGAATTATACGTTGCCTATTTTACAGATCTGCAGCTTGATGGAGAGTTGCTTGATGCGATCGGGATATTTAAATCTGAAACAAAGGAAACTTACTTAAAAGTTTTTCCGGAAGGCCATCATTTCGAAATGCAGTATGAAGAAGAAGCGATCAATATAAAGAAACTGGATAAGGGCTGCCTGATCTTTAATACCGCAAATGGATCGGGATATAAAGTTGCAGTGCTGGACCAAACCAACAGAAACGGGGAAGCTGTTTACTGGATAGATGATTTTTTAAAACTTGCCATCATCAATAATGATTTTAATCAGACCAATACTACACTAAGTATTTATAAAAATTTTGTTACCGAAAAAATGGATGAGCTCTTCGATGTAAGCAAGGCTGATAAAATTGATATGCTGAACCGCTCTATGAACTATTTTAAACAGAATGACAGTTTTGAAATAGAAGAATTTGCCAGTGAAGTGATCGGTGATCCAAAAGGAATAGAATCTTTTAAACTATATAAAAGCAATTATGAAAATGAATACGAAATGGAAATAGGCGATTCGTTTTCTATTTCCGATGCAGCAGTAAAAAAGCAGGCAAGATTTTTCAGAAGCGTTTTAAAACTGGATAAAAACTTTCACATCTATATTCATGGTAATAATGAAATGATAGAAAAAGGATTTGACAGCAAAAAAAATATGAATTTTTATAAGGTATATTTTAAAGAAGAAAAATAATTTCCGGACTTTTAAAAAACCAATTTTTTATTGAACAGATAGCTGCCTGTTTTGTTATCATCTCACAAATAAAATAATTATGTCAACAGCAACAAAGATCGCATTGGTTACCGGTGGAAGCCGTGGCCTGGGAAAAGATATGGCAATCAGCATTGCCCGTAAAGGAATAGATATTATTCTAACGTATCGCACTAACGAAACCGAAGCTCAGTCAACCGTTGCCGCTGTTGAAGCATTGGGCCGTAAAGCAATAGCCCTTCAATTGGATATGGGCAATTTTGTATCACTCGATACTTTTGTACAACAGGTCTTACAATCCTTAAAGGAAGAATGGAGTACCGGTCATTTCGATTTTCTGATCAACAATGCAGGCATGGGCGCTACTGTTCCTTTCCTGGAAGTAACAGAAGAACTGTTCACCAATTTTTTAAATGTGCATTTTAAAAGCATTTATTTTCTGACGCAGAAATTTGTACCACACATCAATTCGGGTGGACGTATCATCAATATCTCTACCGGTACAACACGTTTCAGTAATCCGGGCTATTCGGTATATGCTTCTATGAAAGGCGCCATTGAGGTATTTACAAAATACCTGGCTAAAGAACTGGGTTCAAAAGGGATCGGTGCCAATGTAGTTGCACCCGGGCCGGTTGAAACTGATTTTAATAATGCCGCGATAAGAAGCAATCCCAATATGAAGGGAATGCTGAGCAGTCTTTCTCCATTGGGCCGTGTAGGCAACGCAGATGATATCGGAAGCGTGGTTGCTTTTTTATGTACGGATGATGCAAAATGGATTAATGGTCAGCGCATTGAAGTCAGCGGTGGTATTAATGTATAAGTTCCCGATAAACATCTAAAAAAAACCCCTGCTTTTTCGGCAAGGATTTTTTTTGCATATAGAAATCTATCGTGTTTCCCGTAAGATTAAGCTGTTTATTTATTTGCCACATCCAGCTTATGAAAAATACTTCTTACACTGCTGGAAATATCATCGGCACTGGGCTTTGAATAATTCAATGATTCTGTGGTCCATCCCTGCCAGACCGTTTTATCTGTATCAGCATCTACCATTGTAATGGTAACAGTACCTTCTTTAACGGGCACTTCATAATTCTGGTAACCTAAAAACTGCGATGGATAATAAATCGATTGCCATCTTTTTGTTCTTGGATTATAATAAGAACGTGTATATCCCTGTGAATAAACAGGATCGGATTTTTGTTCTGTAGATCTTTCTACCAATATATCGTAACTGATCAACACGTCCGGATTATCAGTTACTTCCGACCAGCCCTTCTTTTTTAATTCTGAATTAGCAGCATTTCTTACCGGGATATCAGCATAAGACACTGCTCTCGCTGTATTATCATTTTCACCACTTTTTGTATCCACCCACATATAAGTATGATACTTATTCAGGTTCACGTTGTCATCTTTCTGTACATTGACGGTAGCACTACAACTGCTCAATAGTGCAACAACAATAAGAGGAAGTATATATTTTGATTCTTTCATAATATTTTTCCTTCATAAAGGACAAATAACATTCCATCACGGGTCTTGTGTCTGTCCTGAGTTTCTGCATCTGTCAATGGTGAAACTATTCCACACTTTGAGGTCGATAAACCTTAATCTTTTATTTAAATGTCTTCAACTTCTGTAGTGGTTACACTTTTAACCTTGCCGTAATCATCTCTTACAATAGTTGTTTTTTTACGCCTGCTGCTACTGCTTCCGCCGGCAGAAATAATAATTAATAAAAGCAGCAATACGCCAGCTGCTACCCAGATCCAGTGATCTTTAAACCACGAACCAACATCATGACCATTCACTTCTACTTTTTCCTGTGCAGATGCAATGTTGCTGATCAGTGTTGCTGCAGCCAGGGCCAGGAATCTGAATGAAAGTTTCATAACAAAAATTTTAATGATTGATGCCGGAGATAGTTCAATAAGTAAGCCAACCGGTAACGGATCTTTATAAAAAATAATTTTAAAAAAGAATGCAGTAATATTTGAAAGAAAAAAGTGCAGGAATTATTTAAGATTTTTCAGCAGGCTTGCAGGCGCCCGCAATTGCCAGGAAGCGAATAGCAAATACTGCAGATCTTTTTTCTTTACAAGAACAAGATTCACCAACATTAAAGGATGATCTATATAATGATCAGTAATAAAAAATGCAGCAGGATTGGCTTTCATCCATTTGTCCCGCTCATTTGTATAAACCACTAAGGTTTCTCCATCTTCTTTTAAGCGGGCAAAAAGTTTTTTATTTACTTTAAAAGCAGGCGTACCGTAAGAAGTACCGGCTTCAGATCCCGGTAATGCCGATGCAACTAAACTTACCCTGTTCCAGAAAATGAGTGAATCTAAATTCATAACTGTTATTATAAATAGAGACCGAATCCATTCAGTTTTGCAAGCGTAGTTTCATAATCAGAATGAATAATACCTTTTAAACCTACACTGGCAGCCACCTGTACAAACAAAGGTCTGTCATCAATGTAGACAATCTTAGTTGTCTTTGCCTGGGCAACATCCAGCGCTATCTTAAATATATCAGCATCCGGTTTACGGAAATGGACAAAACTGGAAGAGATAAAAAAGTCAACAAAACCAGCCAGCCCGAATTTTTTTATCCGGTAATCATTCAGCTCCCTTCCTTCGTTGCTGATGACCGCAATCTTTAAACCGTACTTCTTCTTTAATGTTTTCATCAGGTCAATCATATCAGGATAAGGCTTCGATTGACTGAACATAAATTTTTTAAAATCATCGCCGCTAAAATTTCTCTTTTTATAAAAGACAACACGGAACAGGTATTCATCGAGTGTTAATTTGCCCACTTCATACGTATCAAAAGTAAGGTGATGCCTTTCCTGTGTTTCCTGTGGATCCAGTTTAAAAAGTTCCACAGCTCTATTGCGTGCAGCGGTATCCCAACCGTTGGTAAGTAATACGCCGCCAATATCTGTAAAAATAGTGTCGATCCTTTGTTTGTTTTGCATGAACAGTTTTAAAAGTTAAAAATAACTGATTGTAACAACATCTGCGTTAATGAAATGATATTGACAAAAGAGAATGTTGTAATTTTATTTGATATGGACAGCCGAAAAAAAATACTCGCAATATGCGGAAGCACAAGAAGCAATTCTACCAATCTTCAATTGATCAAAGCAATCGCGGAAATAGCTGCGGCTGATATTGATATTGAAATTTATTCAGACCTGTCGTTTCTCCCGCATTTTAATCCTGACCTGGATAATGAAGCTGTACCTGATTCAGTAAAAATCTTTCGCAGCAAAATTGAAAATGTAGACGGCATATTGATCTGTACACCGGAATATGTTTTCAGTCTGCCCGGCAGTTTAAAGAATGCGATTGAATGGATGGTATCTACTACTTTATTCTCAGGAAAACCGGTGGCGCTGATAACCGCATCAGGACTGGGAGAAAAAGCGCATGAATCTTTATTGCTGATCATGAAAACAGTGGAAGCAAAATTTACAGAGCAGACACAATTGCATATTTCCGGGGCAAGAACAAAAGTAAATATGAAAAATAAGATCACCGACGCGGCAACAATGGAAAAAATAAAATTGCTGCTGAATGCATTTATAAATCTTATCAATGAAAAGTAAGACTTATTATTGCCGATCTTTCTGTAATTTTTTTTTATCAACTTGTAATAATGGGTGAAGTAAATATTGTGTATGATCTTTTATTGGCGATCATGAAGGCAAAGCCGTCATCAGGATTTGTGAAAAGCCTGCACCAGCAATATTGCGAGCGAGGCGGCCTCAGTAAAAAACAGCTGGAAGGTCTGCACAACATCGGTTTAAAAACCGAGGGCATTGCTGCAGGCCAGCTTGCTACATTGGCGGCGATCATAAAAAAACGACCCACGCGGGACAAAGAGGAAATAAAAACAAAAACCATTGCCTTACCTGTTAATGATCAAGCAACAGGAAAGACAATGGAATTTATTCTTGAAAAATATCCTCAACACAAAAGAATTTTATTTTTGAAATTGAAATATGACAACAAACAATTGCTTGACGTTACCGAAACGGCGGAAGTGCAAAAATTTGCTAAGCTGTTATTGAAATAAAATATATTAATTGGTAACAATCCTTACGCCACCCGGTTGATTACCCAACAGTTCTTTTTGTTTTTTTGCAAAATCGGCACTGCTGATCTTTTTTCCTTTCGCGGGTGCTTTTATTTTTTTTGCATCAACTTTTTTATTGATCACTGTTGCAGTAAAAACGATCTCGCCTTTATTGGCATCAATGCAAAGGATCATGCCGGGCAAACCATTGAACTGATCCGGTCCGCCGGAAAGTGGAATTTCTTCGGTATACCAGGCAACAATATCATTACCGCGTTCTGATTTGCCGCTTGCTTTTTTACAAGGATAGCCCAATATTGTTTTTGTTTCAGCATCTTCCAGTTTCCATACAAGACTGTGAATAGAATCTTCCACGAGATAACTATCTTCCATCAGGTCTCTTTTTTCTACAGCCCACTTTTTACTGAAGTTGCGGTAATATTCATTTTCTGCACCGCCAAAGCGCATGACAACTCCTCCATTATTTTGTTGGGTCATATCCGGTTCTTCTTCTGCGGCTTTAAATAAGGTCTGGCTATCGGCAAACTGTAATTCATATTTTGAAGTCCTGAACTGGGGCATCATTGACCTGAGCTGTGCATTGTCTTCCGGTATCCGCCGGTACATATCTATTTTCTGTTCGTAAGTGATCACCCCTTCTTTAACCTGCGCCGTTATATGTTGCAGTAATAAAAATGCAGTAGAGGCCAAAAATAATTTTTTCATGATTGATAATTTTTTGATTGATATTTTTTCCAGTGCCAAAACTAACAGATGATTTCGTTGGCGATGGTTAACCAGTCTTGGATTAAGGTTAAATAAGGTTAATAAAGAAAAAAACGGGACATTTAAATAATTAGTTTTGTCACTCATGAATAAATCAGGAACAGCAAAATTATTAATCGCGACGAGCATCCTGCTCATCATTGCCTTCCAGGTGTACTGGATAAAAAAGCTGTATCAGGAAGAGAATAATAATTTTAAAAAGAGTACTGATATTATTTTTCGGGAAGCCATGTACCGGGTGCAGGCAGCACGTTTTACCGGCGATACGATGGATTTTAAAAATTTGCCTGGCAATAATTTATTTATGTCGGATGTGATCAGCAGTATTCAGCAGATAAGAATGAAAAACGATTCTTCCAAAAACAAATTAGTTATTTCATTAAACAGCAATGATGAAATTAAAATTCCTGAAAGAGATTCTTCTTTTAAAGTCAACAGGGATACCATGATCTATGTCGATACAAAAAAGGGTAATGAAAAAGCACTACATATTCAAAAATTCCTTGAGCATAATAAAATATTAAGCGACAGCATCCCGCTCAGCAGGATCGATTCTTTATATTCAGTCTTGCTGGCAAGAGAAGGGATCAATCTGAAATACAATATTATTAAAACGGGCATGTATGCAAATGATACGGCATCAAAAAAAATAATGATCCGCGTTGATCTGTCCAGGAATGATTTTGCTACCAGCAATGTTCCTGTTGGGTTTATGAGCCCTGTTTTTTACCGGGCAGAGTTCAGCAATCCCACCGGTTATCTTCTTAAAAAGATCAGTATTCAATTACTGTTATCATTCCTGCTGGTGGCATTGACCATTACTTCGTTTATTTTTATTTATCGAAACCTGCTGGCACAAAAAAGATTGACTGCGATCAAAAATGAATTCATTGGCAACATTACGCATGAATTAAAAACGCCGATCGCCACCGTTAGTGTTGCCATTGAAGCCATGAAAAATTTTAATGCATTGCAAAATCCGGAGCGAACACAGGAATATCTTGGTATTGCCGGACAGGAACTGAACCGCCTTTCTTTACTGGTAGATAAAGTACTCCGCCTTTCGATGTTTGAAACTCAACAGGTAGAACTCAAATACGAATGGTTTGATTTCAAAGAACTGTTTTCAGAAATAATGGATTCAATGGAACTGCAATTTCAGAAATTCAATGCCAGCGTTAATGTAGAAATAAAAGGCAATGATTTTTCCATTATGGCAGACCGCATGCATATTACAAGTGTGTTGTATAACCTGCTGGACAATGCGTTGAAATACAGCAAGGACAAACCTCAGATCAATATTGAAGTTGAATCAACAGAAGAAGCGATACTGCTGCAGGTAAAAGATAACGGTATTGGTATACCGGCATCTTATAAAGAAAAAATATTTGATAAATTCTTCCGCGTCCCAAATGGTGATAGACACAATGTAAAAGGATACGGGCTTGGGCTGAGTTATGTAGCACATATCATCAACGGACATAAAGGAACAATTGATGTTGAAAGTGAAGAAGGTTCGGGTACGACATTTATGATTAAACTACCCCGGGAAAATGGCAATTAAAATTTTATACGCAGAAGATGAATTATTTCTTGGCAAGATTGTGAAGGAAAGCCTGGAAAGCCGCAGCTACGAAGTAATAATGGAACCCGATGGTGGCAAAGTAATGGCATTGTTTATAGAGCATAAGCCGGATATATGCGTACTGGATATTATGTTGCCCAACAAAGATGGATTTGCGATTGCTGAAGAAATAAGACAACTGGATAAAGAAGTGCCCATTATTTTTTTAACCGCAAAAGCACAAACGGATGACCTGGTAAAAGGATTTAAAACCGGCGCCAATGATTATATCCGCAAACCCTTCAGTATGGAAGAACTGATTGTGCGGATAGAAAATGTATTGCGTTACAGAAATGGAGAAAAAAAAGCGGATGATAAAAAAGACATTGTAAAAATAGGAAAGTATACTTTTCATCTCAATCACCAGGTATTAAAAAATAACGGCGATGAAAGAAAACTTTCTTTCCGCGAAAGTGAACTGCTGAAGATTTTATATGAGAACCGCGATAAAATAATCGACCGCCGTGATATTCTGAATTTGCTCTGGGGCAATGATAATTTTTTTAATTCCCGTAACCTTGATGTTTATATCACCAAACTCAGAAGTTACCTTAAAGGAGATCCGCAGCTGGAAATCCTTACCATCAAAGGAATTGGTTACCGTTTTATAATTGAATAGTAATTTGATAATCTGATGAGGCGTTTATTCCCGATCACCAGATTATCAAATCATCTAAAATTTATTTAGGCATAGCCATCGGCATATCGCTGTTCCATTCGTCGCGATGCATTTTCCATTTTCCATTTTCTTCTTTCCAGATCACGATATATTTTCCTTTATCGAACGACATATCCTTATCACCCAATACTTCATATTTACCAACTTCAGTAACGGCATCTTTTCCTCCCATTACTTCTTCTGTAGTAAGTTTGATATTTCGGATGCCCATTTTATATCCGCCAACAAAGAAACCGCTGAGGGCCTGGCTACCGCACATTTTTGGCATATTAGGGGGATAGATGCAACCATCAGTTGTGTAACAACCGGCAAAGGCTGTAGAATCGCCTTTGGCAAAACATTCACCATAAGTTTTATTATTGGCAGCAATTACCGCTTTCGCTGAATCAAGACTGAACGCGGGTTCTTTTGTATCAGCTGTTTTGGCGGTATCATTGTTACAGGAGCTGAAGAAAATCGCAAGGGCCATGCAACAGGCACCTGTTACATTTAAAAAAGTTTTTTTCATTTTGATAATTTTAGCAACTAAGATATTGGTATCTGTTCATTTAAAAGGAGTGGCTGCTGGGTATTTTTTAAACAGACAGCGTAAAACCACGCGATTTGTGTTTGTTTCAAATAAAACAGTAAAATAAAATCTGCGGCATCAATCCGTGCAGACTATTACAACGTAGGTCTTTTTCACATTTAATTTTAACCAACAAACAATTATTATGAAAAAGAATTTTCTTTCTTTCCTGATGGCAGCATCAGCTTCAGCATTTATTTTAACGGCCTGTAATAACGAAGGCGATTCTGCTGCAGCAAAAACTGACAACATGAAAGACACAACTGCTATGAAGGACCAACCTAAAATGGCAGAAGAAGAAGGTGTAATGGTGGGCGGATCCAAAATGGTGAAGTCGAAAAATATTGTAGAGAACGCTGCCGGATCTTCTGATCACACCACATTGGTGGCAGCCGTTAAAGCAGCAGGACTTGCAGAAACATTGAGCGGAACAGGCCCTTTCACTGTATTTGCACCAACCAACGAAGCCTTTGATAAATTACCAAAAGGAGCTGTTGATGGATTGCTGAAACCAGAAAAGAAAGCAGACCTTACCAAAATACTTACTTATCATGTAGTGCCAGGTATGCTGAAAGCTGCTGATCTGAAAGATGGTCAGAAATTGAAAACAGTAGAAGGCGATGAATTAATGGTGTCTGTAAAAGATGGCAAAGTAATGATCAACGGCGCCAATATAACGATTGCAGATGTTGTATCCAGTAATGGTGTTACGCATGTTATTGATGCGGTACTGATGCCGGGTATGAAAAAATAGTTTTTTTAGTTTTAAAGTTAAAAGCTGCCTTCGAAAAAGGCGGCTTTTTTTATTGCAGCAATTACCCCACTTACAACCTATAACTTACAATGCATAAATTATTTGAGCATTGGGAAATAAAAAATGTGGGTGCTGGGTATTTTGATAAAACAATTGTTGCGCTATTTTTATTTTCTAAATTTAAAAATATGATCGCTGTAAAAAATATAATGTCATGCCTGTTGCTTTCTCTGATATCCGGGTTTGCTTTTTCACAGGCCGGTTGTCCAACCATCAGTATAACCGTTTCAAACGGATCAGTAAAAGAAGGAACTGCGCTTGAATTCACAGCTTCTGTAAAAGGAGATGGTAACTTTACTTATAATTGGTCTGTGAGCAGCGGAACAATTGAAAGCGGGCAGGGCACAGCGTTTATAACAGTCAATACCAATGGCCTTGCCAACCAATCAGTAACTGCCACAATTGACCTGGGAGGTGCTGACCGCTCCTGCTCCACAACAAAATCTTACACCGCAAGCGTGAGCCCGAATCCTAAAGCAAAAGTTTTGGTCATTGAAAATTTCACCAATATAAAAACCCTTGCGGAGTGGATAAATCAAACAGTGATCAATCTTAATTTAACCGGCAACGATTCTTATTCAGGAAGTAAAGCGTTTATCTATTTGTATCCGGGACCGAACACAAAGCCCGCAGAATTAAATGCAAAGAAGGAAGATATTGTAAAGGTCTTCGACAAAAACAAGGTATTGTCATTGATGTATAAGATCGTTGTTGCAGGTAAACACAAAAAAGCTGGTTTTGAAATATGGGAATTGCCCGCAGGAGCTGATGAGCCCACAGCTACAGTAGAGTAACATTCTACGTAAAACGTATAACGTACTCAATAGTCGATCACCTGTTCTTCCATTACCTGCGGCATCTTCCTGAATTCATATTGCTGATTGCGCAACTGTGGTTCAAAGCCGGCTTCTCTTATTGCGGCCTGTATGCTTTTACTGGTAAAGCGATGCGGGGCACCGGCTGCACTCACCACATTTTCTTCAATCATGATACTGCCGAAATCATTGGCGCCTGCATTGAGACAGATCTGTGCAACCTGTTTGCCCACTGTTAACCAGCTTGCCTGAATATTTTTTACATTTGGCAACATGATACGACTCATCGCGATCATGCGGATATATTCTTCAGCGGTGGTAAGATTGTGTACGCCTCTTATTTTTGTAAGCAGTGTATCTACGTCCTGGAAAGTCCATGGAATAAATGCAATGAACCCCTTGGCGCCTTCCGGTTTTTTTGCCTGTACGTCACGGATCTTTACCAGGTGTTCAAATCTTTCAGTGATCGTTTCCACATGGCCAAACATCATTGTGGCAGAAGTGGTAAGATTGAGTTGATGCGCTTCCTGCATGATAGTGAGCCATTCTTCGCTTCCGCATTTTCCTTTACTGATCAGCCTTCTTACACGATCTACTAAAATCTCTGCGCCGGGTCCGGGTAATGAATCCAGTCCTGCTTCTTTCAAAGCAACCAGCACATCATGATGGCTCATCTTTTCGAGCTTGCAGATATGGGCAACTTCCGGTGGTCCGAGCGAATGCAGTTTTAAAGTGGGATATAATTTTTTCAGTTGTTTAAAGAGATCTACATAATATGCCAGTCCCAGATCAGGATGATGACCACCCTGCAGTAATAACTGTTCACCGCCATAACGGAAAGTTTCATCGATCTTTCTTTTATAGGTTTCGATATCGGTTACATAAGCTTCAGCATGGCCGGGAATGCGGTAGAAATTACAGAATTTGCAATTGGCAATACAAACGTTGGTGGTGTTGAGATTTCGGTCGATGATCCAGGTAACTTTATGATGCGGCACCTGCTTTTTTCTCAGCTCATTGGCAACAAACATTAAATCCGTGAGGGGTGCATTTTCAAAAAGATATACGCCTTCTTCTACAGATAAAAATTCAAAGTTCAGGGCTTTTTGTAAGAGTTCTTCTGTCATTGTATTTAAATAAAGTAAGCGGGTGAATGGCGGCACAATGCAGCCCTCCGTTACATAACAATAAATTATCGAAACGGTTGCAAAAATACATTCATTCTGTCTTTATTCAATAAAATGTTAGCCAGCCGAAGCTTTGTTGCAGGCGGCTTCTGTTAGAAATCCCTGCTGTAAACAAAAAGAGGAATGCAGATTTTTATGATTTGTCAGGATTTTAATTTTATTGTATTCCGTCTGCATAAATCCTTTCGATCCAGTTGATCATTATTCCCATTATGAAAAAGTAAAAAAACAGGCATCCTTGCTTTTCTTTGTATATTCATAACTGCTTAAATGAGAAAATTTTCATTCGCCATATTGCTTTTGTTGTGCACCTGTAACCTTGCTGCGCAGGAAATATTAACGCAGCCGCAGGCAAAGCTGCTGACCAAATTCCGTTTTAAAGTTTACAGTGGCGGTGTAATGATCCTGGAAGCCAGGCTGGGTAATATCCCTGACACACTTAATTTTATTTTAGATACAGGCAGTGGTGGTATCTCGCTCGATTCTTCCACCTGCGCAGAACTTAAGATTTCAACCACACCCAGCGATACAACCATCACCGGTATTGCAGGCATTCATAAAGTTCCGTTCGTATTTGATCAAACGCTTCATTTGCCGGGACTGGATGTAAACCATCTTAATTTTCACGTAAACGATTATGATATTCTCAGCAGTGTTTATGGTGAAAAGATCGATGGAGTTATCGGCTACAGTTTTTTGAGCAGGTATATTGTAAAACTTGATTTCGACAGTACAGATATAGAAGTCTACAGTAAAGGTGACATGAGATATCCGAATGGAAGTCATACACTTCGTCCCATTTTTACTACGCTTCCCATTCAATGGCTGCACCTGAAAGATGCCCGCAAAAAAGAATTTAATTTTTATTTTGATACGGGTGCAGGACTTTGTTTTTTAATGAGCGAGCAGTTTGCAAAAGACAGCAGTATATTATTGACGAGAAGAAAACCGGTAATTACGCAGGCCGAAGGTATTGGCGGACGGCTGCAGATGCGGCTTACCGTGATCAAGCAATTGAAGGTGGGACCTTATACTTTTTTTAATGTACCTACTTATCTTTATTCGGATTCATTCAATGTAACGTCCTATCCTTTTGTAGGCGGGCTGATTGGCAATGACCTGATGCGACGGTTCAACATGGTACTGAACTATGATCGGCATGAGATCAATATATATCCCAACAGTCATTACAAAGAACCCTTTGATTATGCCTATACAGGTATGGGAATTTATTTTGAGAATGGAAAAGTTATGGTAGAAGATATCATAAAAGATTCGCCGGCAGATAAAGCCGGAATAAAAGTAAGCGATGTGATCATTGCGGTGAGCAATAACTTCAGTAATAATATTATGCAGTACAAAAATCTCCTGCAGGTTCCCAATGAAAAAATAAAAGTTGTTATTTCCCGCGATCACAAACCCATAATCATTAATTTAAAAACCGGGACGATTAATTAATATCCTGCCAATTCCTTCCAGAGCAACCGATAAACAATTAAATACATTGGTTGTTATACATTCAATCCTGATTATTTATAAACAGCAGGCTTAATCCTTATTTTTGCGTATGATCCAGTTTCAGAAATTTGTTCTTGCCAATGGTTTGCGGGTATTGGTACATGAAGACAAAAGCACACCCATGGCCGTTGTAAATGTTTTGTATGATGTAGGTGCCCGCGATGAAGATCCCGGCCGCACAGGCTTTGCACATCTGTTCGAACACCTGATGTTTGGCGGCAGTATCAATATAGAAGATTATGATGAACCATTGCAGAAAGCCGGGGGAGAAAATAATGCTTACACAACCAACGACCTTACCAATTATTACTGCCAGCTTCCGGCGGAAAATATTGAAACCGCTTTCTGGCTTGAAAGCGACCGGATGCTGAGTCTTGCCTTCAGCGAAAAAAGTCTGGAAGTACAGCAAAAAGTGGTGATCGAAGAATTTAAAGAACACTATATTAATAAACCATATGGCGATGTTGGCCATAAAGTCCGCGATATGGCGTATACAATGCATCCTTATAAATGGATGACGATCGGCAAAGAATTAAAACATGTTGAAGACGCAACGCTGCAGGATGTAAAAAAATTTTTCTATAAACATTATACGCCCAGCAATGCGATACTGGTAGTTGCCGGAAATATTACAACAGATAAAGTAAAGGAACTTGCAGAGAAATGGTTTGGACCGATTCCGGCCGGTGAAAAATATAAACGCGATCTGCCCATTGAACCCACACAAACGGCTGCAAGAAAAATGGAGGTTAAAGCCGATGTGCCGCTGGATGCATTGTATAAATGCTGGCATATTTTTCCGCGCAGCGATGACCGCTATTATGTGGTAGACCTGATCACTGAAATCATGAGCGGTGGCGGCTCCTCACGGTTATTTCAAAGCCTGGTAAAAGAAAAACAATTGTTCAGCAGTATTTCCTGCCACCATGATGGCAGTACCGATGCAGGATTGGTAACCATAGAAGGCAGGCTGGTAAAAGATGTTGATATGAAAGTTGCCGAAGCTGCTGTGCTGGAAGAAATTAAAAAACTACAGGAAGGAATTACTGATAAAGAACTGGAGAAGGTAAAAAATAAAACAGAAAGTATGATGGCTTTTGAAGACATGAGTGTGATGAGCCGTGCAGCCAGCATTGCGATGTATGAATTACTGGGCGACGCCAACCTGATCAATACAGAATTATCAAAATACCAGGCAGTAACTGCAGAAGCAATCAAGGCGGTAAGTAAAGAAGTGTTTACAGAAGAGAATTGCAATACCTTGTATTATCACTCAAAGGAATAATGGAACATCCGGCAGATAAACATCCCAAACAGGATTTCATGATTGAACGCATTGCTTTTTTCAGCGATGCGGTGTTTGCCATTGCCATTACGCTGCTGGTAATTGAGATACATCCACCAAAGGTTATAAAAGGTGACACCGGTCACGCCGTCTGGGAAAAATTCCGCGAGGTGTTGCCCGAACTTTTTGGTTTACTGGTAAGCTTCTGGCTTATTGCAGGTGCGTGGATGCGTCATCACCAGTTGTATAAATATATTGATAATTACGACCGGCGTTTTGTGGTCATTAATCTCTGGTTGCTTTTTACGATCATCCTTTTTCCCTTCAGCACCAGCTTTCTGTTCAATACCATTTTCGACGGAGCCGTTACCAGGTTGCAGGTATTCATTTATCTTGGCGTACCGCTTTTATCAAATATTATTTTATGGCGGATGTTTAAACTCGTCAACAGAAAACACCTGAGTGCACCGGCCGATGTACATTTCCGCAAAGCGATATTTGCGCAGGGATGTATGATCGTATCTTTTGTACTGTCGCTTACAGCGATCATGATCCTGCCCTTTCAATATCATCCGTTCGGCTACACATTTATGGGCGTTGGCCCACTGCTCATTTTTATCAACAGAAAAAAATTTAAACAATAAATGATCAACCGTTTGGCAGCTCCGCCGATAAAGGATGCAACAGAATTTGACCTTCAGCTGAAGCCGTATGAAAAATTTATCCTTGATAATAAGGTTCCCGTTTATGCTGTTGATGCAGGAGTGGAAGATGTATTGCAGATAGAACTGGTATTCTATGCAGGCAATTGTTTTGAAAAAGCTAATGTAGTGGCCACTGCCGTCAATTCATTGCTGAAGAATGGCACTTCCAAAAAAAATGCATTTGCCATCAATGAACATTTTGAATATTATGGTTCTTATTGCAACAAGAGTTGTCATAATGAAACCGCAGTTCTTTCGCTGCATACACTCAACAAGCATTTGGCAAAACTTTTACCGGTGATGCAGGAAATGATCACGGATTCGATATTTACGGAAGAAGAGCTGAATATTTATAAACAGAATAATAAACAGCGCCTACTGGTTAGCCTGAAAAAAAGTGAATTTGTTGCAGGCCGCCTGATCGATGCTTATCTCTACGGAGAAAATCATCCGTATGGAAAATATACGAACGCAGAAGATATTGATGCACTCACAACAGAACAACTGAAAGAATTTTTCCGTCAATATTATGTGCAAGGAAACTGTGTAATCTTTGTTGCAGGTAAATTGCCCGCAGATATCGGAAAGCAGCTGAACGATAATTTTGGGTCACTGCCTTTGCTGCCACCAACATTGATTGTTCCTTATCCTGCAATTACTCCCGCAACTGAAAAAAAATTCCACATCAATAATGATCCCAATGGTGTGCAGGGTTCTATCCGTATGGCAAGATCATTTCCCAACCGGCATCATCCCGACTTTATGAAGGTAATGGTGCTGAACAGTTTGTTTGGTGGATTTTTCGGCAGCAGGTTGATGAGCAATATCCGTGAGGACAAAGGGTATACCTATGGCATTCACAGTTATCTTCAGAATCATATAGAACAAAGTGCGTGGCTGATCAGTACGGAAGCGGGCAAAGATGTTTGCGATGCAACCCTCAGTGAAATTTATAAAGAGATGCAGCTCCTGAAAGATGAAGCTGTTGATGATGAAGAATTATCGCTGGTAAAAAATTATATGATCGGCTCGATCCTTGGCGATCTTGACGGACCGTTCCAGATCATCGGCCGCTGGAAAAATCTTATTCTTAACGGATTGGATGAAAAATATTTTAATGCAAGTGTTGATACGATAAAGAATATCACTGCAGCTGAATTGATCGAGCTGTCAAAAAAATATCTGAACCCCGAAGATTTTTATGAACTGGTTGTAATTTAGCGCAATGAAAAAATGGCTGATTAAAATATTGGTCTGCTCGGTGAATGTTTTTATTCTGGCTTCCATCCTGCCCGGCGTAAAAATAAAAGACATGTTCACAGCTGTCATCGTAGCTGTAATCCTTTCTCTGCTGGATGCTGTTATTAAACCTTTGCTTATTTTATTGACGTTGCCGGTTACTGTTGTTACACTTGGATTATTTCTTTTTGTGATCAATGCCTGCATCATACTCATTGACGATTATTATGTACATGGTTTCGATGTAGATGGATTCTGGTACGCACTTTTATTCAGCATCCTGTTATCTTTTTTCAATTCAATGGTACAACGGAGAGCATTTCCGGAGGAGAGAAAAAAGGAAAATAGTTGATAGAGTTAATAATGTTGATAGTGGAAGACAGCCCGACTAAACTCTAACCATCCAACTTTCAAACCACTATCAACTTATCAATCTTATTACCTCTATCAACCAACTATTGAATCACCATATTAAACCGCTTCGCCTGCAGCCTGATTGTTTTTTCCACTTCTGTTTCAAGCGTAGGGCTGTTGCTGTTATTGGCTCTTCTTTTTCTTTCTGCTGTAATATAGGCTTCGCGTTGTGTATTCAGCGTCTCTATATTTTTCTGGATCAATGAACGCTCTTTCATTTTTGTCTGGATAACTTCTTTCAATTGCGCACGTGTTTTATTTTTAAGACTATCGGGTAATGTTTTCATATCCACTTTTGCATAATATAGGCTGTCACTTGCAGAAGCATCAACCATGTCCCAGCTTTCATTCCTGTACAAATCTTTTTTTCCTTTTACAGCAATGCGCTGCAGTCCTACCGACTTACTCATGCTGGCATTGGCCTGGTCCATTTCAGCCTGGCCTTTAAATTTATCTGCACCTGAATATCCATAAGAAAGATAAGTGTTGTTCAGGCCACCGTTTAATGAGATCAGTGTACTGTCGTACGGTGTCGGGATCTCTTCGATCTTTGCATTCTGGTCAATATTGGTGAAGCTGCCGTTGCCACATTCTGTATTCAGGTTCCAGTGTTCGCGAATGCCCTGCTGGCGGTCGCCACAATAAATGGTATTTACAATAACGCCTTTTTCTTTTGCAGATTCACAGGCCTTGCTATAAGTTACTGTTCCCTGTAAAAAATCTTCATTGCCTGCAATAAAAATTACTTTATAATTTCCTGCTGATGCATCCCAGTTTAACTGATTTAAAGAAGTATAAATAACCTGGCCGCAATATTCATCGCCGCCATTGGTGGTAAGACTGAAAAGATTTTTTGAAAGCTGATCAAGGTCTGTTGTAAAGCCACTGAGTTGTTTTATATAACCGGCTTTGGGATCGTTGCTGCTTCTTCCATATTCATATAAAGCAATTTCAATTTCAGGAGTAGTGTTATTATCGCATTGTGCCTTGCCCATCACACTTACCATATTCCACAACTGCGCTTTAGCCTGTTCAATAAGACCTTCCATACTGCTGCTTACATCGAGCAGGATGGCTGCCTGAATTTTTTGTTTTTGAGGTTTAACTGTAACGGAAGATTTGTTTTGAGCAGGTTTGGTTAGTGCCATTAAAAAGAAAACTGAAGCGATAGAAAAAATGCCGAGGGAAATTTTTGTTGAATATTTCATAACAGAAGATTTAGGGCAGTTTGATGCAGGGCCTGAAATCATTTCACAATCAAACCGGAATAAAAAATTTCTTTGCATTTTCTTTAACAGGTCTTCATCTGGATATGAATACATAATTACGGCTTTATCAAACCATCAGCCATTAGCTTTATCAACCTTGTTTTAATTACATTTGTGTTTACCAATTACAGATATGCGATTCGATAAAAAAAATCTTGCTGATACAGACCTCATTCATTTTTATAAATCATTGCTGCTGCCAAGAATGATTGAAGAAAAAATGCTGGTACTGCTCCGCCAGGGAAAAATTTCAAAATGGTTCAGCGGTATTGGCCAGGAAGCAATTTCTGTCGGCGCTGCATTGGCCATGCAACCGGATGAATGGATCATGCCGCTGCATCGCAATCTCGGAGTATTCACTTCGCGTAATATGCCATTGGGTAAACTGTTTATGCAATGGCAGGGAAACAAAGATGGTTACAGTAAAGGAAGAGAACGTAGTTTCCATTTCGGCAGCAGGGAACATCATATCTGTGGTATGATATCGCACCTTGGACCGCAGCTCGCGGTTGCAGATGGTGTTGCATTGGCTTATAAATTACGTAAACAGAATAAAGTTTCACTGGCATTTACGGGAGATGGCGGAACGAGCGAAGGTGATTTTCACGAAGCCCTGAATGTGGCGGCAGTATGGGATTTGCCGGTAATTTTTATTATTGAAAACAATGGCTACGGATTAAGTACGCCGGTAAATGAACAATATAAATGTGAGCGGCTGATTGATAAAGCAAAAGGCTATGGCATGGAGGGCATCCGCATAGACGGCAATAATTTACTGGAAGTATATGATACCATAAAAGGCGTTCGGGAATATTGCATCACCCATCAGAAACCTTACCTGATAGAATGCATGACCTTCCGTATGCGAGGGCACGAAGAAGCAAGCGGTGTTAAATATGTTCCGCCACATTTGTTTGAAGAATGGCAACAGAAAGACCCGGTTAAAAATTTTGAATCCTTCCTGATAAAAGAAAATATTATTGACCTTGCCGGTTTGCTGGATATAAAAAATTCGATCAAAGAAAGTATAGAAGCAGAATTACAAAAAGCCTATAACGCACCTGCGATTGTTCCGGATACAGAAGAAGAATTGTATGATGTATATGCAACCAGGAAAGCTGCTGGCTATGAGCTGCCGGAAACAACAAACAACAAACCGCAAACCACAAACGAAAAAGAAAAACGTTTTGTAGATGGCATCAAAGAAGGATTGCAGCAATCGATGCAGCAGCATCCCAATTTAATTTTGATGGGACAGGATATTGCCGAGTATGGCGGTGCCTTTAAGATCACCGAAGGTTTTGTACATGAATTTGGTAAAGAACGTGTGCGCAATACACCGCTTTGCGAAAGTGCAATTGTAGGAGCCGCTTTGGGTTTGAGTCTGGAAGGATATAAATCTGTAATGGAAATGCAGTTTGCAGATTTTGTTACGGTTGGTTTTAACCAGATCATCAACAACCTTGCAAAAATTTATTACCGCTGGGGACAGAATGCCGATGTGGTAATCCGTATGCCAACAGGCGGCGGAGTTGGCGCGGGCCCTTTTCATTCGCAAAGCAATGAAGCCTGGTTTGTACATACACCCGGATTAAAAGTTGTGTATCCATCTACGCCCATGGATGCAAAAGGCTTACTCATTGCTGCTATCAACGATCCCAATCCTGTACTTTACTTTGAGCACAAAGCGTTGTACAGAAGCGTTAGTGGACATGTGCCTGCTGAATATTATGAAATTGAAATCGGGAAAGCAAGATTGGTTCAGCAGGGATCAGAGATTTCAATCATTACTTACGGAGCAGGTGTACACTGGGCAACGGAATGGGCATCGAATCATAAAAATATTTCGGTTGATATCCTTGACCTGAGAACTTTGCTGCCACTGGATTATACTGCAATACAGGATGCAGTAAAAAGAACCGGTAAAGTGTTGGTGCTCCATGAAGATACATTGACCGGTGGCATTGCTGGTGAGGTTGCGGCATGGATCGGTGAACATTGTTTTGAATACCTTGATGCCCCCGTAATGCGCTGCGGAAGCCTGGATACGCCAATCCCTTTTAATATTGAACTGGAAAAGAACTTTATGGCTTATAGCCGGTTGGATGGAATGATACAACAATTATTGGATTATTGATTTATTACGCGGATTTTGAAGCCGGATTACACCGATTTATTTAAGAGTAATTCATAGCATTAAACCGTGTAATCTTTTAAATCCGTGTAAAAGAGAAGTCCTCTACATGCTCCCACGGTCCATCGAGATATTTCCATGTACTGATGCCCGTTGCTTTTACAGAGAAGGGTTTAAATTCACTGCTTAGTTTTTGATAAAGTGTAAGCGCTTTAAATGCGGTCACTTTGTTTTGTATGGTAATATGCGGCCAGAGTTTTCCCCGGTCTTTTCCCGTTAAAAATGAATCGAATTCTTTTTGCATGTTGAGATGCATTGCTGATAATTCTTGCGACTCAATATTATAAGCCACACCATTGCCGATATTTTTTATACCTGTTACCTCGAGGTTAAATTCATTTCTTTGGCAGATGGATTCAATAGTTTTTTTTATAATTGTTTCACCGGAAGGCAAGACATGAAACAGTGTGAGATGCGCATCGAGATAATTAATGTGTGCAGGAAAATAAGTTTTGCGTTGCAAAGAAAAAAAATCAGCCGCCGGTTTTTCCAGTTGCAATGTAACAATCAGCGGAAGCTTCATCAGTTAACTGCATTGGCTTTATAAACCCGTAAAAAATTTTCACCGAGTATTTTTTTAATATCTTTTTTGCTGTAACCCCTTTCCAGCAACCCTTTCGTGATCAAAGGATAATCCTGCACGCCATTCAAATGTTGCGGAGGCGATTCAATGCCGTCAAAATCAGAACCAAGCCCGACATGATCTGCACCAATCATTTTTACAATATAATCGATGTGATCCAGCAGTAAAGAGAATGGCGCTCTTAATTCATTTACTTCCTGCGGATAGTTTTTAGCCATAAAATCATCAATACCCGAATCCGTAATTTTTAATTTCTTTAATGAATCGGTTACTGTTTTATGCAAATTGATCATCGCCTCTTTACGTCTGTTATAATTGCTGTCTAAAAAGCCACTGTAGAAATTTACACAGATCACGCCGCCGTTTTTCCCGACTGCTTTTATCTGATCGTCTTTTAAATTTCTCCGGTGCGGACAAATATTATAAACGCAGCTGTGTGAAACGATAATGGGTTTTGCTGTTGTATTGATCGCATCCCAGAAGGTTTGTTCGCCCACGTGAGAAAGGTCAACCATCATTCCCAGTTCGTTCATTCTTTTTACAATCTGCTTACCAAAGTCATTCAATCCTTTTTTTAAACCGGGAATTTTATTTTCAGTTTCGTCTTTTGCAGAAGTTGCCCAGCTGGTAGAATTATTCCAGGTAAGCGTCATATATCTTGCGCCGCGTTTATAAAGGCTGTCAAGATTACTGATCTTATCTTCGATCATGTGGCCGCCTTCCACTCCCTTCATCGCAATGAATTTATTTTCTTTCAATCCTTTTTTAATGTCTTTATATGTATAAGCAAGCATTGCCCTGTTGCTGTTTCTGCCAATAACTGCATCGAGTGAATCCATTTCTTTAAGCGCAAATAAAAATGGATTGGTTTGATCTCCGTCACAAAAAATAGAAAAGATCTGGATATCAATTCCGCCTTTAATAAAACGGTTAATATCAGAATGTGTTTTACCATTAAGGTCTGCGTCAAGTGCCAGTCCTTTCATGCTGGAAGATGAGAGCGCATCATTGTGCGTATCGGCAACCACAGATTTAAAATGTAGTTTCTCTGCCTGTGCGGATGAATACAGAACAGCAGCAATCAAACCAAGGCAACATATAATTTTTTTCATAAGTAATTTTATTAATCCTCTTTACTTCCCTTGTCTCCAACAAACCAATGTTCTTTATTTTTAAACAGTACATTAAAAGTAGTCAATGAGCCATAACAGCGGGTGATGTATTGCTGAATGCCTACTTTCTCTTCATCACTTAATTTTTTGCTGCTGTTGATATTCTGCTCCAGCACACGCAGCCTGTCACGCAGCATGACGATTTTATGAAAGAAGTCATCAATGGGAATTTCTTTTGGCTTTAAATTTTTATCCGCGGTCTGCAACAGCATTGTACCGCCGATCCATTTATCCCCGATGGGAACAAGTTCAGTGATATCGCTCCATTGTCTTAATATTTTCAACAATGATCTTTCTACCTGTGAAGTGGTTTCTACTTCTGCTGTTACATTTTCAGGAATGATCTCATCAAGATGCGTGTCTGTTTTATCGATCTCTTTGATTCCATGATTGATGAATGCGATCAGATAAACGGCATACTTAACGCCCACAATTACGCCTGGTCCGTATTGTGTGTGCTGCAGACGCGTGCCGATACCGAGAGTAAGTTGTTCCATTACATAAATTTATGCAAAGATGCAGTTCATAAAATGTGGCAATGAAAAATAAATGAGTTGATTAAAGTTTGTTGAATACTTTCATCGAAGAATTGTTGTCTGAACTCTGAATGCGGAGAATATATTGTCCTGATGCAAGTTTGCCGGTCTGCAGTGTAACCTTTCCGGAAGGGCCATTCACTAAAATGGTTCGTTGATCAACGATTGCACCCAAAGCATTAATGATACTGAATACAACAGGCTGGCTTTTTTGTATGCGTATCTCTGTGGTCAATTCTGAAAGGCCCGAATAAATGCTGCTGATATAAAGTTCAGGAGCTTTATTTAAGATGCTGATTGTTTTGGAATAACTTTCTTTGGAAGGCTCTGTAATTTTAAGCCTGTAAAAACTTTGTCCGTCAACAGGATGTTGATCCGTCCATGAATACGTTGCGGGTGCACTCCTGCCGGTTGCTGCCTGTCTATAAAGCGTACTGAATCCGGCTCCGCTACTCCTTTGAATTTCATACCAACTGTTGGGTTCTTCCATCTCGCTTCGCCAGCCGACAATTACAGTTTGATTTTTCAGTTTCACATTAAAGTCAGTAAGCGTAAGTGGTAAGGGGCCGCCGGAAGGGAAAACCTGTTTATCTCTTACCCTTATAAAAAGATAATTGTGCCCGAGATCATTCACATGAATACTGTCACCGGCACTTACGGCATACCTGATCTGGTTGGTATCGCCACCGGTTACAATATCAGTCCAGAAATCGATACTGTAAATCCCAAAAACAGTTTTAATTGAATCAACAAGATCTTTCAGATATTGGCGTTGTGCCACAGGAAGATTTCTTGGTTGTGTGGTGGTGATATAACATCTCACATTTGCAGCAATGATCTTCGAATACATCTGCCGCAGATTATACATATACTCCGTTTTGGTATAGGTAGATGCAATATCATTGGTAGGAAGATTAATAATGATCACATCGGGAGAAAAGCTGAGCGCTTTGTCAACATTTCTTGCAGAGTCCGGCGGGTATGGTCTGCTGGGAACAGGAGCAAGGCCACTTTGTAATTCATTGTATGAATTATAACCGCCAATGGCAATATTGGTAACGATGGTATCAAGATTATCGGAAGTATTCTGATGATAGTACGCATTTAATCTGCCCACCCATGAATTTGCATAAGTACTTGCACCGGTGCCAGCCGCTGTAGAGGAGCCCATAACCACTAATTTCTTTTGCGCATAAATATTACCTGCGGTGAAGAAGATTATGATCCCAAGGAATAATGAATGAACACGGCATCTCATAGTAAAAGTTTTACTGTACAACACAGTTATCACTTTTCTTATGATTGAAGAGGTGCTGAAAATTACTTAATTAAAAACAAAAGAAAAAATAATTTGTTTATTTCAGACAAAAACCTGCAGGGTACCGCATTCTTCGGCAAAAAATTAATAAGGCCGGCTGCGATCCATTTCAGCTGTCCTTCTGAAGAAGGCGTTTTCGCGGATGCCCATTTTGTATTGCTGGCCACTCATTTTAATATACCAGTAAAAATCATAAAGCGGGGTGAGTACCGTAAAATCGTAAGTAGGTCGAAAAAGCAGCATGAAAGTATCGCGGTCGTTATCTGTCAGTCCGGTCAGTTGCTGCACTACTTTTTTGGTAAACTTGTGGTCTATATATTTTTCCTGCTCGTCCAGTACCAGCCTTTTCTGAAAGGATTTCAGGTATTTATTTCTGCGGAAGCGGAACATGTTGATCAGTTCATCCAGGTCTGCTCCGGCAACTCCGTTGCTCATAGTGGTTTTAAGACCGGGTTTTTCATAACCGAATACGTCGGCATACTCCTGCCGGTTTTCAAGTGAATCCTGGCGATAACTTTTTGAAAATACAGTTACCTCTTTCATCCGCCTGTATTTGGCCAAAACTTTTATATTGAGCGAAATATCGAAGTTATTAATATCAGTGATGACATGAACAGGAAATTTGATGGTGGGTTTATCATTGTAAGCAAACCAAAGAGAATCATGTTCACCGGTACTGATACTGTATTGTCCTGAAGAATCTGTAAGTGAAGTACTGCCGCTGGTACTGTAAACCAATACATTTTTAACACCATATAACCGGGATGAATCAAGTACAGTACCTCTTACCGTTAGTTGGCAATAAACCGTGCCGCTACTTAAAAGAATGCAGTTAAATAATATGATTTGGAAATACTTCAGAAATAAATATTAAAACAAAGATGCTGATTGCCGTTGATAAAATAGTCCTGACCGGCTTCTTTAACTAAGATTTTTAAATTTTTTGTTTTCATCGCGAAGACACAAAAACGTAAAGCGTTAATTACAGATTAGGGTTTAATAGTTTCCCGATTACTTCCGGATAATGCCGGTATTCCAGTACATGAATTTTTTGAGCAAGACTGGCTGCTGTGTCCGTCTCCGAAACCGGACAGGATGCCTGGAAAATAACAGCACCGTGATCATACAGGTCGTCTACAAAATGAATACTGATACCGCTTTCTTTTTCTCCTGCAGTGATTACGGCTTCATGTACACGATGACCATACATGCCTTTACCGCCGTATTTGGGTAAAAGAGCGGGATGTATATTGATGATTTTCCCGGAAAAAGCTTTGATCAAAGCCGGTGGAACTTTCCAGAGAAAGCCTGCCAGTATGATCAGGTCAATACTGTAAGATTGAAGTTCAGCAACATAAGCATCATCTTTAAAGAAACGCTCCTGCTTAATGAGCAGTGCAGGAATATGATTGGCTGCTGCAATGTTCAGCACGCCTGCTTCAGGTTTGTTGCACACAATGACCGCAATTGTAACGTTGGTGCCTTCAAAATATTCTATGATCTGCTTCGCATTGCTACCCGCCCCACTCGCAAAAATGGCAATTCTTTTTCCCGCCTTCCCGCCTTCCCGGCTGATGTTTTTTCTTCCGGTCATTTTTCTTCCGACCCTTTGCACATACTTCTTAAAAAAACCAAACTGTCCCAGCGGAATACTGATGATGAGCACACACACCGGCCACAATAAAGTGATCAGTAAAACATATAAAACAATCCATAGCCAGCGTTGATCAATTGGCAGTAAATTCAGTATTTTTCTACCGGCATAACCGCACAAACTTCCACCCAATGCAAAAGTGATAATGATCAGCAACAACTTCCAGCCATTGACCTTCCATTTTGCCTGCAATTTTTGAAACATGCTGCAAAAGTGCAGCAAACAAAACGAATTGTAAAATTTCCAAAGTCATCTCTTGTTGCAAAATCGGGAAGATTTATTATATTTCTGAGTGTTTTAATAAGGCGCAAACGCTGTTACAAAAACATGACAATACATTTTGTAAACAGAGGACAATTCGCTGAAAGTCAGGCCGGATAAAGGAAAAATTTTTTTCTGAATGTTGATAGTTTGTGAGTTTCCTGTCTTATTTTTGCACCCGACCACGGACATTTTTCCACACAAGCCCCGATATTTAACTGTATGAGTAGCTATAGAAAAATCTTTAATAAAATTTTAACGGCTTCCCTATTCATCCTTATTTCCCTTTCTTTTTCCAATGCGGTTATTGCACAGGATGGTGAAGCGCTTTTTAAAGCAAAGTGCGCCAGTTGTCATAAACCACTTGAAAAGATGACCGGACCTGCATTACAGGGGATCAGAGGAAAAATTCCCGGCGGTGATTGGGTCTATAAATGGGTTGCTAATTCATTAGAACTTGCAGAATCAGGCGATGCAGAAGCAAAAAGAATCAGGGCCGAATTTGGTGGATCACAGATGACCGCCTTTCATGATGATCTGACTCATCCACAGATTGATGCGATATTGAAGTATGTAGATTCAGTAAAACCTGACGTGGTAGATGCAAAAAATCCGGATCCCAATGTCGGCAGCGGCGATAACAATTTACTGTACGGACTTCTTACCCTCATACTCGCTGTAATTGCCTTTGTACTGTTACAGGTAAACAGCAACCTGCGCAAATTAACCGATGATAAAGAGGGTGTGCTTCGCGGCGAACCGGTTCCTTTCTACAGGAACATGACTTACCTGATGATGGGTGTGGTAGTGCTTTTCATCATTGGTGGCTATTTCCTGGTGCAATGGGGTATCGGTCTTGGAAGATCAAAAGATTTTCAACCGGAACAGCCGATCTTTTATTCTCACCAGGTGCATGCCGGTACCAACCAGATCAGTTGCCTGTACTGCCATGGCGGCGCACAGGACAGCAAACACGCCAATATTCCTTCGGTGAATGTTTGTATGAACTGTCATAAATCCATCAGCGAATACAAAGGCAAAGATGTACTGGTAAGAGAAAACGGTGTTTCTGTAAATGGGACTGAAGAAATTCAGAAGTTATATGAATACGCAGGCTGGAACCCGGCCACAAAAACTTATAATGCAGATAAGAATGCTGATGGAGAGCCCGATGGTGCACATCCTATTGCCTGGACAAGAATTCACAATCTTCCCGATCACGTTTATTTCAATCATAGCCAGCACGTAAAAGTAGGCAAGCAGCAATGCCAGACCTGTCATGGACCGATACAGGAAATGCCGGAAGTAAAACAGTTTGCCGACCTGAGTATGGGATGGTGTATTAACTGTCACAGAAATACCAAAGTTGACTTTCCGGATAGTGCCGGAGTTGGCGGCAATAAGTTTTACAATGTGTATGAAAAATTCCACAGGGATTTGAAAGCCGGGAAAATGGATAGTGTAACAGTGGACAACATCGGCGGAACAGAATGTCAGAAATGCCACTATTAATTAGTTGATCTGGAGATTTGGTTATGTGGTAAGCGAATCGAGGTCAAAACACCGTCTCCGGTGTCTCAACATTCAAAGGGTTTTTATAACAAGAAAGAAGTATCGAATTAAAGGAATCAGCTAATTACCAAATTACCAAATTAGCACATCGATTATATTATGAAACAATATTGGCAAAGTTTCGGGGAATTAAACCAGTCTGAATCTTTTCAGCAATCAACTCAAAAGGAATTTAAAGAAGAGTTGTTGCCTCTGGAAGAATTGGATGGCAAAGGAATTTTAGAAGTTAAAACCCCACGCAGGGACTTCCTGAAATACCTGGGATTCAGTACTGCCGCCGCTGCTATAGCTGCAAGCTGCGATATTCCAGTACGGCACGCAGTTCCTTTTCTGCAGAAGCCGGATGATATGATTCCCGGAGTTTCCAATTATTACGCATCTACTTATATCAATGCCGGTGATGCAATTTCTGTTGTGGTAAAACAACGTGACGGAAGGCCTATCAAGATCGAAGGAAATGAATTGTCTTCCATTACAAAAGGTGGAACCAGTGCACAGGCGCAGGCAAGTGTGCTTGATCTTTATGATATGACCCGCCTTCGTTATCCAATGCAGAATGATGGTAAGGCTTTCAAAGAAGTAACTACTTTCGAAGCTTTTGATAAAATGATCGGCGATGCAATTACCGGAAAAGCCGTGGTATTGCTGACAGCAACCATTAATTCTCCCTCTACTTTACAGATCATCAGCGAATTCCTGGCTAAATATCCGGGCAGCCGCCATGTACAATATGATGCTGTAAGTTACAGCGGTATGCTGCAGGCCAATGAAGCCTGTTATGGTAAAGCGGTTTTGCCTTCTTACCATTTTGATAATGCCAAAGTAATTGTAAGTCTTGCTGCTGATTTTTTAGGAACCTGGTTAAGCCCGGTTGAATTTTCGAAACAATACGCAGCCACTAAAAAAATAAAAGGCGAAAAACCTGAGCAGAGCAGGCATATTCAATTTGAAAGTATGATGAGTCTCACGGGCAGCAATGCTGATGACCGTTATTCACACAAGCCTTCTGAAACCGGTGCAATTGCATTGGCCCTGCTGGCAAAACTGGGAGGTGCGGTAACTGCCCCGTCACTCAATGCAGATCTTTCCAAAGCAATTGATAAAGTTGCTGCAGAATTAACAGCACATAAAGGAGAATCACTCGTTGTTAGCGGAAGCAATGACATGAACATACAGGTGATCGTAAATGCGATTAACGAAGCAATTGGTGCCAATGGTAAAACGATCAACTGGTCTGTAACTTCCAACTATCGTAAAGGATCTGACCTTGATATGCATAAACTGGTTGACGACCTGAATGCAGGAACTGTAGGCGCTTTGCTGGTTCATGGAGTTAATCCCGTTTATTCTTATCCTGAAAAAGACAAGCTGCTTGCCGGTCTTAAAAAAACAACAACTGTTTCGTTTAATGCTGCCTTGGATGAAACTACGGAGCAATGTAAATATGTAATTCCTGCTCATCACTGGTTGGAAAGTTTTGGAGATGCTGAACCTAAGACAGGTTATTTCAGCATGATGCAGCCGCTGATCAATCCTTTGTTCAAAACAAGAGCATTTGAAACCTCTTTATTAAAATGGAGCGGCAATGCAGTTGGTGATTACGAAACTTATTTTAAAAATTACTGGACCACCAAATTAACCGGCGAAGAGTTTTATCTGAAAGCTTTGCAGGATGGTGTTGTAGAACCTGCAGCTCCGGCTATTGGCGGCGGCGCATTTAATGCAACAAAAGTTGCAGAAGCTGCAGGAAAGATCGCTTCCATTAAAGGTGCAGATAAAGAAGTTGTACTTTATCAGAAAATATCATTAGGCAGCGGCAACCAGGCAAATAATCCATGGCTGCAGGAGTTACCTGATCCCATCAGTAAGGTTACATGGGATAATTATGCAATGATCAGCCCGGGATTATTTAAAGCATTATTTAAAAAAGATGTTCTGAAAGATAAGGGCGAATCCGATGCGTATGAAGTGCATCCTGAGAAAGAAGTACTTAAAATTACTGTTGGAAAAAATTCAGTTGAACTGCCGATACTGATTATTCCCGGCGTGAATGATAACACAATTGCAGTTGCTTTTGGTTATGGCCGCCAGAGTGCAGATGATAAAAATACTTCCGACAATATCGGCAAGGCCGCAAAAGGTGCAGGAAAAAACGTTTATCCACTTGCTACTTACAGTGAAACTACATTCATCTATAGCAACAATGCAGAAATAGCAGATGCCGGATATAAATATCCGCTGGCGCAGACACAAACACACAGTTCTACAGAACACCGCCCTGTTATTTATGAAACCACGCTGGCAAAATTTGTAGAAAATCCGGAAGAGGTTTGCAAAGAACCCAATGACGAAAGAGAAGAGCTACTGCCATATAAAGGAGAAGATTTCAGAAAGGATGCAACGATTTATCCTGATCTGATGGAAGAAAAGAAAGGCATTAAATGGGGAATGAGCATTGATCTTACTACCTGTACCGGTTGCAGTGCCTGCGTTGTAGCATGTACTGCCGAAAACAACGTGAGCGTTGTCGGTAAAAAACAGGTGCAGAAAGCGCATGAAATGCATTGGCTCCGTATCGACCGTTATTTTACCGGCGATATGAATAATCCGGATGTGGTGTTTCAACCAATGTTATGTCAGCATTGTGATAATGCACCCTGCGAAAATGTTTGCCCGGTAAATGCAACCAATCATAGCAGTGAAGGATTAAACCAAATGGCTTATAACCGTTGTATCGGTACAAGATATTGCGCCAATAACTGTCCGTATAAAGTACGTCGTTTCAACTGGCTTGATTTTACAGGAGCAGACAGCTTCCCGGATAATCAACAGCCATTGATCGATGAAGGTGGTATGGATGCAGTGGTAATGCAGATGAACGATGATCTTACAAGAATGGTATTGAACCCCGATGTTACCGTTCGTTCAAGAGGTGTGATGGAAAAATGTTCTTTCTGCGTACAACGCCTGCAGGAAGGAAAACTGAATGCTAAAAAAGCACAGGATCCATCATTGATCCGCAATCTTAAAGTAGCATGCGCACAGGCCTGTCCTACTGATGCCATTACTTTCGGTAATGTAAATGATAAAGAAAGTAATATTTACCAGCTCCGCAATGTGGATCAGAAACACCGCATCTTTTATGTACTGGAGCAGTTGCATGTATTACCAAATGTGAATTACCTGGCTAAGATCAGGAATACAGACAGGAAAGTAACGAATGAAGAGGAAAAGCAAGAAGTGGTAGCAGAGAAACACGCGTAGACTATGGTCCATGGCCCATGGACAGACATGATCAATACAACAAAGCTAAAAGCCCAAAGCCAATAGCTCAAAGCTGAAATAAAATATGTCATTATTAAAGTACGAATCACAGATCAGGGAACCGCTGGTGGATGGTAACAAAGACTATCACCAGATAACGGAAGATATTATACGTCCCATCGAAATGAAGCCAAGCCGCTTGTGGTATATCGGTTTTTTTATTGCTGCTTCATTGCTGATGTTTGGTGTGTACAGTGTATACCGCGAAGTTACTTACGGCATCGGTCAGTGGAACCTTAATAAAACCATCGGCTGGGGCTGGGACATTACCAACTTTGTATGGTGGATCGGTATCGGTCACGCCGGTACATTGATCTCTGCGATCTTATTATTATTCCGCCAGGGCTGGCGTACCGGTGTAAACCGCGCAGCAGAAGCAATGACCATCTTTGCAGTTATCTGCGCAGGCCAGTTCCCGATATTTCACATGGGTCGTGTATGGCTCGCATTCTTCACTTTACCTTACCCCAACAGCCGCGGTGCTTTATGGCCGAATTTTAATAGTCCGCTCATGTGGGACGTATTCGCGATCTCAACTTATTTTACTGTATCATTATTATTCTGGTATTCAGGTTTGATACCTGATCTGGCCACGGTACGTGACAGGGCAAAAACAAAACTGCGTAAATTATTATATGGTGTTGCAGCCTTTGGCTGGACAGGAAGTACCAAACATTGGCAGCGTCATGAATCATTATCACTGGTGCTGGCAGGTTTATCAACACCGTTAGTATTGTCGGTTCACACGATTGTATCATTTGACTTTGCCACTTCTGTAATTCCGGGATGGCATACCACCATCTTCCCTCCTTACTTCGTAGCCGGTGCGGTATTCAGCGGGTTTGCCATGGTGCAAACGCTGATGATCATTGTCCGAAAAGTATTGAACCTGCAGGATTATATTACCATCGGCCATATTGAGGCGATGAATAAAGTGATCGTACTAACGGGAAGCATTGTGGGCTGTGCGTACTTAACCGAATTATTCATTGCATGGTACGGACAGAACCCTTACGAATGGTACGCATTCAGTCAGAACCGTGCTAATCTTTTCAGTCCTTACGGATGGAGTTACTGGCTGATGATGTTGTGTAATGTGGTTTCGCCACAGTTATTCTGGAGCAGAAAATTAAGAAGGAATATCACTGTTACTTTCTTCATGAGTATCATTGTAAATATCGGTATGTGGTTCGAACGTTTTGTAATCATTGTTACATCTACTTACCGTGATTACCTGCCTTCGAGCTGGAGTACTTATTATTCCCCTTCCATTTGGGAGATAGGATTTTACCTGGGAACATTCGGATTGTTCTTTGTCTGCTTCTTCCTTTTTGCGAAATATTTTCCAACAATCGCAGTAGCAGAGATCAAAGCAATATTAAAAACAAGTGGTGAAAATTATAAGAAGAAAATGACGGATGTAGAGAAACAGGATTCGGAGAAATTTTACCAGGAAGAAGTGGAGCATGCGCATTAACGTAATACGTAGTACGTACTACGTTGAACTGATTTTATTTTAAATTTTGAATTTTTTATTATGGCTGGAGGAAGAAAAAAATTTGTTGTTGGCAGCTTTGATGATGAAGCGGTATTGTTTCCTGCTGTGAAAAATGTTCGCAAAGCAGGTTACAAGATACACGATGTGTACACACCGTTCCCGGTTCACGGACTGGATCATGCAATGGGCCTTCGTGATACGAGTCTGCATACAGCAGGATTTATTTATGCTGCAACAGGAACAACAACAGCATTATCTTTTATCGGATGGGTGTTTACCAAAGACTGGCCTATGAATATCGGCGGCAAACCACATTTTTCTTTGCCGGCCTGGATACCGATCACTTTTGAAGCAACCGTATTGTTTTCAGCAGTAGGAATGGTACTAACTTTTTGTTACCTATGCCAGCTGGCTCCCTTCTTAAAAAAACATCATTTTCATCCAAGGGCAACCGATGATCTTTTTGTAATGGCAATTGAATGTACTGATAAGACCAATGACGCAGAAGTACAAAGTTTTTTAAACAATGCCGGAGCCAAAGAAGTAAATGTTCAGGTGGCAGAAACAGGCTGGTGGATCGGAAGATATGATAAGGAACAGAAACTGTATAAAGAAGAAAAAGGCTATTAATAATTATTAATTGATAATTGATAAATGAAACGATTCAAATACATAGCTGCTTTATTGTTAGTAACAGTGGTTATTTCAGTGGTAAGCAGCAGTTGCGGCGGCGTTAAACGTCATCCGGGTACGGCTTATATGCCCGATATGGCTTACAGCCGTGCATACGAAACCTATATAGAAAGAGATACCAACTTTACAATGAGCCGCGACTCCGCAGATAAATATCACCGGATATTTTATAATAACAGAACTGTAGCCGGTACCATGCGCCAGGGCGAAATGATGCCTTACGAACTTTCCAATGATTCAAATGGTTACAAAATGAGTGCGATGGTAAAAAACCCTTTGCCTCCGTTGAATGCAGAAGACAGTGCAGAAGCAGGAAGATTATTTAATATCAATTGCGCTATTTGTCATGATGCCAAAGGAACAGGACAGGGACCCATATTTGATAAGATTGGCGCAGTGGCTAATTTAACGGATCCAAAAATTGCAGCCCTTTCAGATGGCACCATGTTTCATGTAATTACTTATGGCAAAAATAATATGGGAAGTTATGCATCGCAGCTGAGCAGGAAGCAGCGCTGGATGATCATTCATTATGTAAGAACATTGCAACCAAAAGATTCAACAGGAGCAAAACCGGCAGTAATGCCGAATACAGGAAGTATGGCAAAAAAAGACTCAACAGCAACAGTAAAAAAATAAAAGCATTCACTAAAAATAATTTGATCAGATGAACCATAGTCATCAGTTTACAGTACCGGGCAATTTCAAAAAATGGACCTACGGCCTTATTGCGGTGGGGGTCATTGCAGTGTTATATGGATTTATCGCGTATCATCCGTTCACACATCCGGCGGCTGGGGTTGCAGGAGATCCGAGTACACGTTTCTGGGCAGTATTGCTGCAGAACAGTATCTACTGGTTACTTACAGTCAATGCTGTTATGTTTTTTATCTGTGTTACTACCATGGCCATGGGGGCCTGGGTCATTTCATTCCGCAGGGTATCCGAAGCTATTACAAGTGTAGTCCCTGTTCTTGGAATTATCACGCTCGTTATTTTAATGGCAATTGTATTTGGTGACCGCGATGATATTTATATGTGGTTAAATAAAACAACTGTTGCCCACAGCAAACAACTAACGGGTAAGAGTGGCTTTTTAAGTATTGGTTTCTTTACCACCTGGTCTGTGATCACCATTTCATTATGGTCACTGCTCGGATGGAAGATGCGCAGGATCAGCCAGCAGAGCGATGAGAACGGACCAATGGATTATGAAACGGGAAAGAAATGGATCTTTAAAAATACAGTATGGGCTTCTTTGTTCACGGTATTCTTTGCATTGACCGTTGCATCAACTATCCCATGGCTCTGGTTAATGAGCATCGATGCAAAATGGTACAGCACCATGTACAGCTGGTACACATTCGCCAGCACTTTTGTATCAGGCATTTCATTGATCGCCATTTTTGTGATCTGGTTAAAGAACCGTGGCGAATTGCCTTATGTAACAGAAGAACACTTGCATGATCTCGGAAAATTCATGTTTGCATTTTCTATTTTCTGGACTTATTTATGGTTCAGTCAGTATATGCTGATCTGGTACAGCAACCAGCCGGAAGAAACAGGTTATTTCAATATAAGAGTACATGGACCGTACAAAGGGCTTTTCTTTTTCAACCTGATCGTCAATTTCCTTTGCCCGCTGCTGATACTGATGCGGCGCGGAACCAAACGGAATTATACCATGGTAACTTTTATGGCAGTGCTGATCATCTTCGGTCACTGGATAGATTTTTTCCAGATGGTAATGCCGGGAACCATGAAAGGAAATTATTCTTTACTACTGTTTGAATTCGGAGTGCCCTGTTTGTTCATCGGTATTATTATGTGGGGTGTTGGAAGATACCTGAGCAGTAATTCGATGCTGGCAAAAAATCATCCTTTCCTCAAAGAAAGTATGATTCATCATACATAATCATTAACGGAAGTTAACAGCTTCCGGAATAAAATAATTCTGAACAAAAGATTTGTTCAGGCGAAGAAAAAATAAATTTTAAAAGCTGATTCCATATTTTGGGAAAAGCCAAAAATTTTTTACACCATGAAGGATTTATTGTTTGTAGCGATTGTGATCATGTTTTTCGTAATCATTTTTCAGATTGCGAAGGCGAGCGAGTATGTCAGCATCTTAAAAGGAGAAGACAAGGCACGTAAACAAAACAATAAGATCAATGCATTTTTCCTGGTGGGATTTTTGGTTTTCGGTCTGATCGGCGTTTACTGGTGTCACGAATTATATTATGGTAAAACATTGTTCCCGCAGGGCTCGGCTTCTGCAGAAGGAAAAGATATTGACATGATGTTTAAGATGACGACACTGGTTACGGGTGTTGTTTTTGTGATCACACAGGTATTGCTTTTTTATTTTGGTTACAGATACCAGGAAAAAGATGACAGAAAAGCGTATTATTTTCCGCACAATAACAAATTGGAATTACTCTGGACCACAGTTCCAGCCATCTTCTTAACAGTACTGGTTGTATTCGGTTTAAAGTTCTGGTTTAAAATGACCGGAGACCCGATCGTAAAAGATAAACCATTGGTTACTGTAGAAGTTACAGGTCATCAGTTTGCATGGGAATTCCGTTATCCGGGGCACGATAATGTTTTCGGAAGAAAGAATTTTCATCTGACCAGTTCTAAAAATTCATTGGGTGTGGATTTTGATGGAGATTCAGCCGCTGCCCGCGACGATATTCATGTAACAGGAGAAATGCATATTCCGGTTAATCATCCCGTTAAATTAGTGATTGGTGCGCAGGACGTGATACATGATGTTGGTCTTTCACATTTCAGAATGAAAATGGATGCGGTACCTGGAATCCCTACTACCATGTGGTTTACCCCGATCGTTACTACCGAAGAAATGAAAAAAAGAACGGGCAATCCTAACTTTGTATATGAGTTGAGTTGCGACCAGATGTGCGGGGCAGGCCATTTTTCAATGCGCGCAATCATTGTGGTAGAAACAGATGATGAATATAATAAATGGCTGGCAACTAAAAAACCAGAATACGAATCATTCAGGCCTTCGGCGAAAAAAGATTCGGTAACGGTAAAAGTTGATTCAGCAGTGAAGCCAATGACAGCTTCTTTGATTAAAAATTAATTGGTTTAGAAAATATTAAGAACATGAGCAGCGTAGAAAATTTAACGGGTCACGGAACAGCAGTGCACATCAATACTGAGCACGGACACCATGAACACCATCATCATGAAACGTTTATTACAAAATACGTTTTCAGCCAGGATCATAAAATGATTTCCAAACAATTCCTGATCACGGGAATTATCTGGGCAATTGTTGGTGGAATGTTTTCTGTAATATTCCGTTTGCAACTTGGATATCCGAATGAAACATTTCCATTCCTCGAAGATCTGCTGGGGCATTGGGCAAAAGGCGGAAAACTGCAACCTGAATTTTATTATGCATTGGTAACCATGCACGGAACCATATTAGTGTTCTTTGTATTGACAGCAGGATTGAGCGGAACCTTTGCCAATTTTTTAATTCCACTACAGATTGGTGCAAGGGATATGGCTTCTCCATTCCTGAACATGCTCAGCTACTGGTTCTTCTTTATGGCATCTATTGTAATGGCTTCTTCTTTATTTGTACAGACCGGTCCTGCAAGTGGCGGCTGGACAATCTATCCTCCATTAAGTGCGCTGGGCGATGCAAGTATGGGCAGTAAGATCGGTATGGACCTCTGGCTCACTGCAATGTCTTTGTTTGTGATATCATCATTGCTTGGAGGACTTAATTATATTTCTACCATATTGAATTTACGTACCAAGGGGATGAGCATGACGAGATTGCCATTGACGATCTGGTCGCTTTTCTTCACGGCAGTACTCGGTGTATTATCATTCCCTGTATTGCTGTCAGGTTGTATTTTATTATTGTTCGACCGTAATCTCGGAACAAGTTTTTACCTGAGTGACATCGTGGTTCAGGGAACTAAAATTTTACCCAACGAAGGTGGTAGTGCCATTCTGTTCCAGCATTTATTCTGGTTCCTCGGGCATCCTGAAGTATACATTATCCTGTTGCCGGCAATGGGGATGTCGTCGGAAATTTTATCAGTTAACAGCCGCAAACCGATCTTTGGTTATATGGCAATGGTGGGTTCATTGTTTGCAATTGCAATCCTTGCGTTCCTCGTTTGGGCACACCATATGTTTGTCACGGGCCTCAATCCTTTGCTGGGCGGCTTCTTCGTGCTGCTCACATTATTGATTGCGGTGCCGAGTGCCATTAAAGTATTTAACTGGCTTACAACATTGTGGCGGGGAAATATCCGGTTCACACCAGCAATGCTTTTCGCTATCGGATTTGTAAGCTTATTCATCAGCGGTGGTTTAACAGGTATCTTCCTGGGAAACTCAGCATTGGACATTCATCTTCACGATACTTATTTTGTGGTGGCGCATTTTCATATTGTAATGGGTGTAGCTTCCTTCTTCGGAATGTTTGCCGGTGTATACCATTGGTTCCCTAAAATGTATGGACGTTATCTGAATAACACCATGGGTTATATCCATTTCTGGGTAACGATCATCGGAGCTTATCTCATTTTCTGGCCAATGCATTACGAAGGTCTTGCCGGTATGCCGCGTCGTTATTATGATTACAGCATCTGGGAATCTTTTAAAAACTTTGGGGGCCTTAATCAGTTCATCAGCTTTATCGCAATGATCGTTTTTGCTACGCAATTGTTGTTTGTGTTCAATTTCCTTTATAGTATTTTCAAAGGAAGAAAAGTAACAACACTGAATCCATGGGGAAGCAATACATTGGAATGGACAACGCCGATACGTCCGGGACATGGCAACTGGCCTGGAGAAATACCTGAAGTTCATCGCGGCGCTTATGATTATGCAAAAGATGGCAGAGAATTTATTCCGCAGGATGAACCGGTGGGAGAAAATGAAAGTCATCATTAATAATGGATAATTGAAAAATGGATAATTGATAATAACGGGAATAATATCAGTTTGAAATAAATAGTTTATTTGAAAATCAAACTTCCTTCTCTGCAGGAGAGGGATCGAGGGTGAGGCTTTTAAAATGCAGGAGAATACAACCATAGCCAATTCAGCATCGTTTGGGCTGGCAAGTAAAGTGAAAGATTATTTTCAGCTGATCAAGTTCACTTTGAGTTTCATGGTGGTGTTCAGTACAGTAGTAAGCTTTTTAATAGCGCCGAATGAAGGCAACTTCGGACGGTCAAAAATAATATCAGTTCTTTTACTTTTTGTTGGAGGAATGCTCATTACCGGTTCTGCGAACGCAATCAATCAGGTTGCAGAAAAAGATACCGATGCAATGATGAAGCGTACGGCCAAAAGGCCTGTTGCCAGCGGAAGAATGAGTTCCGCAGAAGGAACAATCTTTGCCATCATCGCTGGTGCACTGGGTGTTTTTATCATGTGGTACTGGTTCAACATGGAAAGCGCATTGATCGGATTATCCAGTTTGTTTTTATACGGCTTTATTTATACGCCGTTAAAAAAAGTAAACTCGATAGCAGTATTGGTGGGTGCATTTCCCGGAGCATTACCCTGTCTGATTGGATGGGTAGCTGCATTTGGAAATAACACAGTTGAATGGACTGGAGGATGGATCTTATTCGGTATCCAGTTTCTTTGGCAGTTCCCGCATTTCTGGGCAATAGCCTGGATAGCACATCAGGATTATACAAAGGCAGGGTTTAAATTATTGCCGAGCGATAAAGGACCAACAAAATTCACCGCGTTGCAAACCATCATGTACAGCGCGATGATGATACCAATGGGCATTCTGCCTTACATGGTAAAATGTGTGCGGGACAGTGAAGGGATTTTGCATTCAATGAGCGGCCCAACAAGTATGTGGATCGTGTTGGGATGCAATCTGTGGATGGTATATGCAAGTATCATTCTGTATATAAAAATGGATGTTGCAAGTGCAAGAAAGGTAATGTTCAGTTCTTATTTTTATTTGATGATCGTATTATTAAGTTTATACGCTGATAAAATGTAAAAGAATGGTTTAGGAGGTTCAGAAGGGTTAGGAAGTTGAAAAGAAGAAATGAATTTTGTAATCCTTACTTATAACGTATGACTTATAACTTATAACTTGTAATGATAGCAGTGGCAACAGAACAAAGAAAAAAAATACATCCGCACAAGTTTACGTTGTGGTTGGGAATAGGAAGTATCATTATGATGTTTGCGGGGTTTACCAGTGCCTATATCGTAAAGAGCAGTCAGGCCAATTTTATATCGGTACAGTTGCCAAAAATATTCTGGTTTGCAACAGCAGTGATATTGCTCAGCAGCTTAACGATGATGATGGCACTGCGGAGTTTTAAACAAAGGGAAATGTTGAAGTATAATACACTTCTTACAACAACATTTTTTTTAGGAGTTCTTTTTATAATACTGCAGGTGATCGGTTTTATGCAGCTCACAAAATCGGGAATAACCTTTACGGGCAATGTTTCCTATTCGTTTCTATATACGATCATCGGCATACACGCGGCGCATGTACTGGGAGGTGTGATCGCTTTGATGATCATGTTCATCAGGGCATTCAGGATTAAAAAAAGAAATTACAGCAGTCTGCCCGTAGAGCTCATGAGCATTTACTGGCATTTTGTAGATGTGCTCTGGATTTACCTGTTGATCTTTTTATTAATGATAAAATAAAATAGAGTTATAAGTCATACGTTTTACGTTGTAAGTTGAAAACAGGTTTTGATTTCTATATAATCAATAAGCTTACTTAAAACGTACAACGTATAACGTACAACTTGACTTAGAATTTAAAACTTAGAACTTACAACTTTATGTCTACAGCATCAGTACCGGCAGGAACAAAATGGTGGAACGGCGGACGAAGCCCTTTCAATGCCAGTTATGGTAAAGTAATGATGTGGTACTTTTTAATGAGCGATGCTTTCACATTCGGAGCATTTCTTATTAGTTATGGCACCATACGTTTCAGTGTAAATAATTGGGCGGATCCCAATCATGTGTTCAATGCTTTTCCATTTGCAGGCCATAATAATCTTCCATTGGCATTCGTAAGTTTAATGACCTTTATTCTGATCGCCAGTTCGGTTACCATGGTGCTTGCTGTTCATGAAGGACACCAGATGAACAGGAAGGGTGTAGAAAAATATATGATCCTGACCATCATTGGCGGACTGGCCTTCTTAAGTTGCCAGGCATGGGAATGGACACACTTATTAACCGGCGAACACATTGCTATGCTGAGCGATGGAACACTTTCTGTTTTACCAACTACAGTAAAATCAAATCCGTGGGGCCCTGAAGTGCCGCATGAAGCCATTGCTGCAGCATTGATGAAAACACCACACGAACATCTGGTGGCCATTGCTTCTACCATTCATGAAAGCGGTGCAACTCCGGCAAGTCTTTCTGCAATGACAGATGTAAACCTGGTAAATACAATTGAAGAAGCAGTAAAAGGAGGAGAATTACACATTGCACATACAGGACCGATTGCTTTCGGCGGTTACTTTTTTGGGATCACCGGTTTTCACGGTTTCCATGTATTCAGCGGTGTGATCATTAATATCATAATGCTTATCAAAACAAGACTGGGACATTTTCAACAGCGCGGACATTATGAAATGATCGAAAAGGCAGGGCTATACTGGCATTTTGTGGACCTGGTTTGGGTATTCGTGTTCCTGTGTTTTTACCTGATCTAATTTTTGCAGAAGCAGGTTCAGAAAGAGAATCAATAAATTTAATATAACAACACGCAATATGAGTTCAATTATAACATCACCGGAAATAAGTTATGCGCCGGAACATGGTTCAGGTACCAAAAGGATCTGGAAAACATTCTGGTTACTATCTGCACTTACCATTCTCGAACTGGGACTTGGATTACTCATCTATACGATCCACAAGGGCAAAGACCCCAATGCAACACTGGTATTGGCTTTTAAAGGAATGGTATGCATTCTTACACTTGCCAAAGCATATTATATTGTTTCTGTTTTTATGCACCTCGGTGATGAGATCCGTAATTTAATTATGACCATCGTGGTACCGTTGCTGTTGTTTGTCTGGTTCATCATTGCATTTTTGTGGGATGGTAACAGCTGGAAAAATCTGCGTAATACAGATGGCGGTAGCAGGCCCAACATTGAAAAGATTGCACCGGCGGTGAAAGAAAAATCTGCGAAAGACTAATTTAATTTAAAAGGATTTTAATATTACATAGCCATCGCACACGCGGTGGCTGTGTTTTTATAAGGACATCATGAATAGAAAAGCAATACTCTCTTTGATGCTGGCAATACTGTTGCCGCTGACAGGATATTTTTTAGTACAGCATTACAGTAAGGAAGCGGAACAGATGCCAAGACATTATTTTATTCCTGATTCAGTTATTGTAAATAATAGTAACGGCAAAACATCAACTGATACCATCTGGCATAAAGTAAAAAATCTTCATTTTGTGAACCAGATGGGCAAGTCCCTTTCATTGGACAGTCTCCATGGAAAAATTGTAGTGATCGATTTCTTTTTTTCCCACTGCCCTTCCATTTGTCCTGCGCTTGCACGTAGTATGAAAAAATTACAGGATGCGTATGAAAAAATTCATAACGATAGTACTGTAAGATTTGTTTCTATTTCAGTTGATCCGGAACACGACAGCGTTCCGCAATTGCGGAAGTTTGCAGACCGGTATGATGTAAACCACGATACATGGTGGTTCGTACGCGCCGATAAAGAAGCAATGAAAGATTTTGCGATGAATGAAGTGAAGGCGGGCTTCGCAGATACAAATGTAGATACGGCGTTCATTCATACAGAAAATTTTTTCCTGCTGGATACAAACAGAATAGTACGCGGATATTATAATGGACTGGATACTTTGAAACAGCAGCAACTCGCCCGCGATATTTCTTTGCTGATGCTGGAAAAAGATAAAAATGATCATTCATTTTTCAGACAGTTCATACCGATATTACCGGTAATATTTATCGCCATCGCCATTGTATTTATTGTTATGGGAATGATTGGTAAAAAAAGAAAAACCCAATAAAAAATATTCATGCAGTCTCCTGAAATGTTAGCACCTACCTTAGAAAAAAATGATGCCAAAGCAAAAAGGCTTATCCTTATTTTTTCAGTGATCGTATTCGGTGCAGTATCGGCATTGGGTAAATACAATCTTGCCGGAAAAATAACGCTGCCTTTTGATGTGCATCTTTTTGCGCTGGCCAATGCAATCATCAACGGAGCCGTTGCAGTATTGTTGATAGCCGGCCTGCTCGCTGTAAAACAAGGTAATTATCTTTTGCATAAAAAGATCATGCTGCTCGCAATGGTATTGTCAGTGTTGTTTCTTGTTTCTTATATCTGCCATCATTTATTTGCAGGCGAAACCATATTCGGTGAAACAGATGGTGTGAAGGGATTGAGTGCTGCAGAAAGTGCCGCCGCAGGAAATATGCGAACTATTTATTTGATTATCTTATCAACACATATTCCGTTGGCAGGAATTGCATTGCCATTTATTTTATTTGCTGCTTACCGTGCACTAACCGGAGATTATCAGAAACATAAAAAAATGGTCCGCATTATCTGGCCGGTTTGGTTTTATGTTGCGGTTACGGGAGTGATTGTGTATGAGATGATAAAACCGTATTACCATTAAATTTATTAAACAGATTTATAGGGATTACACGGATTCACTCGCAAAGAAATTGCTTTTATAAATGAAATCATTTCATGAACCGGATAGTTGCTTCCAAAATCCGTGTAATGTTTTTTAAAATCTGTGGAATAAAAAAATATGAACAATCAATTAAAAAGATTACAGATTATTTTCAAAGCATTGCTCACGGGGCAGATTTTATTCTTTGCAGTTGCAATCTTTATTAAATATAAAAAACTGATGCCTGACAGCGATGAACAATTGAATAAAATATTACAGATCGCGATCCTGGTTATTTCGTTTGTATGCGTTGCGAGTGGTATTAAAATATTCAATAAGAAAATCCAGCAATTGAAAGATTCAAATTTACCTGTCGGTGAAAAATTCAAAGAATATCAATCGGCTGTAATTGTAAAATGGGCGATGACGGAAGGCGCATGCATCATTGCAATAGCGGGTTATCTGCTGACCGGCAACTATGCTTTTCTTGCGCTTGCGGTGGTATTGCTTTTTATTTTCAGTGGATACAATCCGGTTAAAAGTAGAATCGTTCAACAGCTTGAACTGAATGATGAAGAAGCGGCAACTTTATAAAATCAATTCTTTCACAGGATCCCAGAATCTTTTTTCAAAATCCACCACCTTATCATCTTTTACTGCAACGCCGTCTTTCTTTAATAAGATCTCCATGGCAGAAGCTTCACCAAAATGATGTTTACCGGATAATAATCCTACCCTGTTAACGACTCTTTGCGCAGGAACTTTTGGATGAGCAGTTCCGGCAGCGTTCATTGCCCAGCCTACCATGCGGGCGCTTAATTTTGTACCAAGATATGCGGCAATTGCGCCATAAGAAGTAACCCTGCCTTTCGGTATCTGCCGGACAACATCATACAGGTCGGCAAAGAAATTATATTCTTTTACTTTTTTATCAGGAACAATTTCTGCGGCTGATTTTTTTATTTTCCTTTTGGAAGGAGCAATTTTTTTTTCAATTTTCTTTTTCATGCCTGGCAGATAAGAGTTCTGTTCTTTTTGGTTCAGGAACATTGATGTATTCGTAAGGACAATGCCTGCATCCGTTGCCGCAACAAAATCCCTTTTCAAGATGGTAGGCTTCCGTCAGCACAATCCATCCATCTTTGTTATAATAAAAATCTTCACCCTCAATTAAGTTCTTCTTCATCTCTTGTTATTTGCTGAAGCTGCTCATCAATATTAATGATCACTTCAGGCAGGCGGAATTTCAGGTAATGTATTTTATTGCTTTGCGCAATGTCAAGATTTTCATAATGCGTTTTTATTTTCAATTCATCTTTGACAGGGTCAGCAGCAAATACATCATCATTTTCCTCCAGCAAAATTAAATTATAAAGTGCGATTACCCGTTTAGTAAAGTTAAACAAAACAGGACTATCAGTTTTCAGGTGAATGATACCTCCGGGTTTTAATACATGATTATATATTCTTAAAAAACGCGGATGCGTTAACCGGTTTTTAGCTTTTGAGATCCGTAAATGCGGATCTGGAAATGTGAGCCAGATTTCTTCCACTTCAGCAGGATTAAAATAATCAGCAAGCATCTGTATCTGTGTTCGTAAAAAAGCAACATTCATGATACCGTTTTCAATGCATGTTTTTGCTCCCAGGTACATCCGGTTACCTTTTATATCAACACCGATAAAATTTTTTTGAGGAAATAATTCTGCAAGCCCTATACTGTATTCGCCTCGTCCGCAGGCGAGTTCGAGAATGACAGGCTGATCATTTTTAAAAATAGTTTTCCATTTTCCCTGTATGTTTTCCGGGTATTCAAAAACATTTGGAAAATTTTTTATTGCAGCAAAACGCGCTAATTTTTTCTGAGCCATAAGAAGGCGCAAAGATAAATGAAAAGTTTGCTGAAGCGATGCTAAATGGGCACCTGGAGCCCGGCACCAACAATAGATTTCAATTGAAGTGCAGGTGCATTCTTGTCTTTACCGAAGATGCGGGTGTCGTCATCGTATATCAGGTCGAAACTCCAGTTGAAAGAAAGCAACCTGAATATTTTTACTGCAACAAGATTAGTCATATATACATCAATATTCCAGGGATTTTTTTTATAATTGGAAAACATGTCAAGCCTTGTTTTATAAATAACATTTTTGGCGAGCTCAACCTGGTAATTCGCGGTTGCAAAAGCGCCCAGCTCATTAATGCTGTTACTGCCACTATCCACCCCATACGCGCCCTGCATGGCAAGACTGTCATCTTTTACAATTATCCATCTTGAAGTTACGGGTGAAAGAAATACAGAGATTTTTTTCTTTGGCCTGTAATCAAGGCCCATGCTGATGAGCGCATAACCCGGTGAAAGAAAGGCCGAGGAAAAAGTTTTGATATCCTCGGGATAAGAATAGCCGCGCAATAATTGTGACCTGAAATTAAAAAGATAACCCACATTCATTTTTGAATTGACCGAATAATCATACTTCGTAACAAAGTCGAGCCGGTCATCATTTTTACGGGAGCCAAGGCTGGTTGTTTTAAGATAACCAAAAACAAGGTCGAGTGAATTGTCCCAGGTAAAATGACCCTTTTTATGTGTTGCGTGAAGGTTCATTGAAGAGTTGATGTTTAAAGAAAAATCATCACCACCAGCGGCCCAGTTACTTAAAGATCCCTGGCCAAGGCTGAGCCGGTACATACCGCCCGACTTCCATCTTTTGTGAGAACTGTCTGCGACCACTGGAATCTTATTCACGGCAGAACCTGATTCAACCTGAAGATTTCTGATGATCTGATCCTGCGCAGCAGTAAAAAGAGGTAATATAAGTATTGCGGAAACCCATAAAAATCTCATTATCCTAAATGTTGATGGAGCGGCAAAGAAAGCACAGATAATGCAAAAGAAAATATAAAAATGTATTGAATATATACAACAGTTGGAACTTTTTTTAATAGAGCACATTTGAAAAATATTGCTAATACTGATTCAGAAATCTGCTTCTGCAATTAATTAATAATTTTACTGCAAATTTTTATTATGTCAGAAAACAGTACAACAAGATTCAGTAACCGCGTTGAAGACTATGTAAAATACCGGCCCGCCTATCCACCGGAGATTGTTGATTTTCTACAAAACAAATATCAACTGAGTTCAGAAAAACTGATTGCAGATATTGGTGCCGGCACGGGCATTTCAGCGGCATTGTTCCTTAAACGAGGTTACCAGGTGATTGCTGTTGAACCCAATGGGGAGATGCGGGAAAAATCTTTAGAGTTATTGGGATCGTATAAAAATTTTAAAGCAATAAACGGTACTGCAGAAAATTCAGGACTGGAAAATGCATCTGTTGACGTAATCATTGCAGGGCAGGCTTTTCATTGGTTCGATGTAATAAAAACTAAGGCTGAATTTAAGAGAATTTTAAAACCAAAAGGACTTACAGTTTTGTTGTGGAATGAAAGAAAAACCAGTTGCGGATTTGAGCAGGATTACGATAAGCTCATCATTAAGCATGCGCACGATTATGTGCAGGTCGATCATCGTAATATTAACGCAGCGGATATTGCATCTTTTTTTGATCCCTCACCCGTTGAGCTTGAAATATTTTCCAATCATCAGGTATTTAATTTTGAAGGATTAAAAGGAAGACTGCTTTCTTCTTCTTATATGCCTGCCAGAAATGAAACGGGTCATAAAGCAATGATCGATGATCTTAAAATTTTGTTTGAACAATACCGGCAAAATGAAATGATCACAATCAATTATGATACAAAGCTGTATGCCGGAAGATTATAGAACTCTAATCTTCTTTATAAAAAATATTTTCTGAATTCATAGTAAGATCAGAAAACAGTTTTGTTTTTAAAACCGGCGGCGAAAAAATTAAAATGCTATTAAGTAAGCGGGGAAGTATTATCTTCAAATATTATTTGACCAAATCAACCGCTACATGAAAAAGCTGTACATTTTTCCTGCATTAATTTGTTTTTCTCTCCTGCCATTTGCAGCCTTCTCACAACTAAAAGATCTGAAAGGAGATCCGGCGATAAAGAGTTTCGAGAACAGCAGCAGAACAATCGCGCCTTTTTCTATATTATTTAAAGAAGATGCAGGGTACACATCAGCCAATGCCCCACAGCTTTTTTCAAAATACCTGGGCGCAACTGCCGATCAGCTGAACCTGAAAACGCATGATATTACCAGTGGTATTTCGGTAGACAGATACCAGCAATATTTCAAAGGGATTAAAGTTGAGCATGGTAATTATATCATTGCATCAAAAAATAATGTGGTGTCGTATATTACCGGCGATTTTTTTACGATCGATCCTAGAACAGTGATTACGCCTGCTATTACAGAAGATGAAGCACTTACCAAAGCATGGTTATATCTTGATGGCGCAGTGCCTGCAAACGATAAGCCTGCGGGCGAACTGGTTTTTGTAGAAGATGGTCTGAATAAGAAAACACTGGACGGAACTGTACACCTGGCCTATAAATTTTTTATGGCCTCGCATACAAAAGCATTGACGATGGAAGATGTGTATGTAGATGCAGCGACAGGTAAAATATTATTTATTAACCTGCAGATCATGACCGGATGTTATAAAAATGAAAATAAAGAATGGAAGGTTCCGGTTAAAAATAAAACAGCAGTAACGGTAACATATGAAAAGAAGCCGGTATTAAATCCGGTAAGTTCTCCAACAGTAGTGTCGCCGCTGGCAGCTACTATTTATAGTGGTACGGTAAACAATATGGTTACCCGTTTTACAGGAGGATCCTACCGGCTGGAAGCGCTGATTGGTTCGGAACTTTATCCCACCCATATCAGGAATGTCAACCATCAGCTGGTAAGCACTTTTACTACAGTTGCCCAGTTCGATACGGCAATAGTGCATTCGTTTGAGATCACCGATGCAGATAATAACTGGACGGCCGCAGAATATGCCAATGCCAATAAAGATAATACAGCCTTAGACGTGCAATGGGGCGCCCAGCGGGTATACGATTACTGGAAAGCAAGACATAGCCGCAATAGCTGGAACAACAAGGACAGCATACTCAACTGTTATGTACATGGCGATGTGAATTGGGACAATGCCTTCTGGCAGGGTTCCGGCGGTATCAACAGTATGTTCTATGGTGATGGTTCTAATCTTGCGGGTGGCTTTACTACACTTACAAGTCTTGATGTAACCGGGCATGAAATCGGTCATGGTGTTTGCCAGAGTACATCCAATCTTACTTACTTAAATGAAAGCGGCGGTATGAATGAAGGCTTCAGCGATATATGGGGAGCATCTATTGAACACTTTGCCGACCCCCATGAAGTGGATGCTGTAGCAAAAAGTTATTTTGATATCGGCGAAGAAATAACAGTAGGTGGCGGCGCATTGCGCAGCATGAGCAACCCTAAATTATATGGCCAGCCTGATACTTATCTTGGAACCAATTGGTATGCAGGTGCACTGGATAACGGTGGTGTACATACCAACAGCGGCGTGCTGAACCACTGGTTCTATCTTTTGGTGATGGGCGGTACCGGAGTTAATGACCTGGGCAATACCTATAGTGTATCACCGCTCGGTTGGGTAGATGCAGAACATATTGCCTTTCTGGGCGAGACCAGTCTTGCAGCAGGCGCTACTTATGCAAATTGCCGTACTGCCATGATCAATGCGGCCACCACTTTATTTGGGGCCTGTTCGGTACAGACCATTGCGGTTACCAATGCTTTTTATGCAGCAGGTATCGGTGCTCAGTTTGTGCCTTGCGGAAAAGAAGTTTTCTTTACTACGCCCGGCATTACTGTAAGCGAAACTGCTACACCGGCAGCCTGTCCGCCATCAAACAAAACAATTACAATTACCATAGCGCTGCAAAATGCGGCTTCGCAGCAAACAGATGCAACATTGAGTATCGTTGGAGGTACTGCAACCAGCAACGTAGATTATATCGCGGCCCCGGCAACTGTTACGTGGCTGGCAGGCGCAACAGGTAACAGAACCTTCACTGTTACTCTTAATGACGATCATAGTATTGAAGGAGCAGAGACCATTATTCTTGGCTATACTTTAAATAATCACAGCGGTACTGCAATAGCCGGCAGCTTTAATCAAACCTATACCATCACTGTTAATGATGATGATGTAGCGCCAACAGATCTGCATGCCTTTGCTTCCATGGGCACAAGTGTTGGCCAGGCAGCATTTCTGGGGCCTTTCGAGGGATCTAAGTCTGATAAAAGAATGCAGAATCTTTACCGTGCATCGGAGCTGACTGCAGCAGGATTTAAAAAAGGGAATATCAACCGCCTTTATTTTGATATTTACCAGGTAACCGGTAATGTTACCTTTAATAATTTTAATTTGAGAATTGACAGTACCAATGCAAATAATTTAAACAGTGGGTTTGTAGTGCTTCCCGGACCCACGACTATTTATTCCGGTGCTTATAGTTTGACAACCGCCAATGCTGGCTTTAATGGTTTCGCATTCCCTACTCCTTTTTATTGGAACGGCAGTTCCAATATCATTATTGAATCCTGTTACGATAACAGTGCTGTAAGTAATGACGTCAATCTTTTTGCAGAAGATCTTGGTACTACCAATAAATCAACTGCGTATGTTGCCGCAACATCCGGTACGGGTTTTTGCACTGCAGTTGCTACCAGCACAACACAATACCGCCCTTTGATTGGATTGCAGATGGGCGATGCTGTACAATCGGTTGCCAATACCATCGTTTCTGATACGGCTTATCTTGGTCCGAATGCAGATGTGCCTTTTTATTCTGCTTCAGATGGAAAGATAATGGCCCGGGTAAAAAATAACAGTGCTTTTAATTATGGTTGTACACGGGTAGTTGTTGATCGTTCTGGTACGGGTGCCACAACGTTCTGGCGTTCTGGTGCAGGAAATGGATTAACCGATAAATCATTTACGATAATTCCTACCACCGATAATCCATCTGGCAGTTACGACATAACACTTTTTTATTCAAAAGCAGAACATGATGGATGGGAAACTGCTACCGGAAAAGATTGGGAAACAGTGGCCAAGATCAGCAAAATAAAAGGTCATACCATCAGCGAAGTAACGCCGGCTACTACCGGGTTGTTTGCAAATATTGATGTGTCCCCATTGGCAACCCGTAATTCATTTGGCGCCGACTACATGATAACAGCCACATTCAATACCGGCTTTTCAGGTTTTGCAGTAGGAGATCCGGGAGTAACACCATTGCCGATACGACTTGTTTCTTTTACAGGTGTAAAGAACAATGAGAAAAGCTTACTGCATTGGGTTACATCTTTCGAGCAAAACAATAGTTACTTTGAGGTGGAAACCAGTAAAGATGGCGTAACCTATTACAAAATTGGAAGTGTGCCCAGCAAAGGCAACAGTAATACAGATCAGTCTTATGATCTTACTGATAATAACCCTTCAACAGGGATCAACTATTACAGACTGCGGCAGGTAGATATTGACGGAAGGTTTACATACAGTAATATCGTGGTACTTAATTTTGAAAAAGGCCGGGCGATCAGTATATATCCTATTCCTGCTACTGATAAGCTCACGCTTATATTTTCAAGGCCGGTTAAACAGGTGACCATACATATTACCGGCATTGACGGCAAGCAATTGTATACAGAAAAAGTAAGCAGCATACAACGTAATTATAGTATTCCTGTTCGGCAGCTTGCATCTGGTACTTACCTGCTGGAAACAATTATTAATGATGAAAGAACAATAACTAGGTTTGTAAAGCAATAGAATGAAAACTGGTAGCCACCAGCTTCGAAAAGTAAAATGCCGCTTTAATTTTGAAGCGGCATTTTAGTAAAATGTAATGTCTTGTGCTATTGAATTTATTAAAATAGAACACAGATTTTTAAGGTTGAATAGATTAATGATAATTTTTTGTATAGTTTTTTAATCAAAAAAATCATAACTCATCTATCTCCCGCTAAAATGATTTGTCCTGATATTAGAAAGCCAGTCAATCAGCATAAATCATAAAGACCACAATAATCTGCGTTCTGTATTTTAATAGCACAAAAGGTTAAAGAATAATAAATTTTGCGGAAGAAGAAGGGTTTGAATATTGAACAAGGAATGAAATAAAACAAAAAGCCTCCGTTTTTCAACGAAGGCTTTTTTGTTGTGAGCTGTAGGGGGAGGGATCGAACCTCCACGAGGCAGTTAGCTGAAGTACAAAGTTCGGTGGTCGACCCCGGTCGCATCATCCGCCTTACGGCGGACAATACGGCTCTATACTTCGTTTATCCTGTTATCCTCACCCCCGAGACAAGGGGGCATGTCTGCCAAAAATTTCATCACCCCACAATGATAAGAACTTGATAGTGCAAATCTATAATAAATGCCTATACCTTACAAATAATTTAAAATAAATTTTGTAAATTTAGAAATTATTTAAATATTTGTAAATAATATTGAATTGTAACAAAAATAAAAAATTAAAATGGCCTCTAAATTAAATCTCGACAAATTAGACCTCCAGATCATTCATGAAATGATGGAGACTGCAGAAATATCTTATGCCGACCTTGGGAAAAAGTTATTTGTCAGTGGCGGCACTATCCATGTCAGGATTAAAAAACTGCAGGAGTTTGGTATTGTTAAAGGTACAAGATTAAATGTAGATATCCGGCAACTCGGATACGAGGTTACTGCTTTCGTAGGTATTTACCTGGAAAAAAGTTCTTTGTATGATTCAGTCGCAAAAGACCTGGAAAAAATTCCTGAGATCGTTCGCCTCAATTATATTACCGGCAATTACAGTATGTTCATTGAAATTGTCTGTAAAGACATTAATCAGTTACGGTTTGTTTTGCATGATGAACTGCAGAAAATAAAAGGTATCGAACGCACTGAAACATTTATCTCACTGGAAGAAGGGTTCAGCAGAAATGTACAGGTAGCACCGGCAGAGTAGACTGATGTGTAGATATGAAGATGTGGAAATGTAAAGATTATTTAAAATTATTAGGTTATTCAAATAATTTGTTAGGCCCTTAAAGTTAAAAGAATTTTCACATCTGCATATTTTCACATCTGCACATCAATTAGCCTTCACATCAAATGCATCTCTCAATCCATTTCCTAATAAATTAAAAGCAAGCACCAGCAACATAATAGCAAATCCGGGAATCAGCGCCAGCATTGGATTGTGCGTTATAATAAAATTATAATTTTCTTTGATCATCAATCCCCAGCTCGGTTGTGGTGGCTGAACACCTATTCCTAAAAAACTTAAACCGGCTTCTATAATAATAGCTGTTGCAAAATTACTGGCAGCTAATACGATGACCGGCCCAAGAATATTTGGCAGAATATGTTTTACAATAATTCTGCTGTCTTTATATCCCAATGCTTTTGCAGCTTGTACAAATTCCAGTTCCTTCACCATCATCACCTGTCCTCTTATCAAACGTGCCACACTTACCCACATGGTCAAACCAACGGCAATGAATATCTGCCAGAATCCTTTTCCTAATGCCATTGTTATTGCAAACACCAGCAACAATGTAGGGATGCTCCAGGTTACATTGATGAGCCACATAATAATTTCATCTGTTTTACCACGGTAATAACCGGCTAATGCCCCCAATATAATTCCAAGTAGTAATGAAATGATCACGGCAATCAGACCCACAGCCAGACTGATCCTTGTTCCGATAATGAGGCGGCTGAGAATATCACGGCCAAACCGATCCGTGCCCAGCCAGAATTTTTTTGTGATGATCTGCTGCTGAATTTTTTCCGGATGATTGCCTGTGAGCAGGTTGATGGAATAATATTGAACCACCGACGTATCATCATCAATATATTTTTTTACAAATAAAGAATCATTCTTTACGGTATAACCTGTTACAGGAACATAACGGTAATCATCAGCCGTTCCATTTATCAAATGATTAAGCCAGTTGCCCGAAGCAGTTTTTCTATCAGGAATTTTCAGGAACAGTTGCGCATAACCCGGTTTTTTTGCCTGGATCTCCACCGTCTGCAGATTGGCGTCAGGACTGGTATCCGGCGCAATCCAGTAACCGCATAAGCAGGTGAGTACTGCAATAATTATTATGAACAAGCCAAACAAAGCGCCCCTGTTTTTTTTAAGACGTTTCCAGGTTTGCCGTGAAAAAGAAAAAGATGACTGATCAGGCATTCTGTAAATTAAGAAATATGAGTTAAGAATTGGCAGTTAAAAATTATGAGTTATTGGACACGCAGTTCAACCTCACTTTACTTTTCTGCCTTTCCATTGATAAGAACCAAACTTTCCCAGGAAACCTGCAATCACAGTATAAACAATATGAAAAGGCTGCATCAACGGAAAAAACAAAAGCAAAGATCTTCTTCCAAAAAAAGAAGCAACCGGAAAAAGAAAAATAAGTTCTATAATGGTTTTTAAAAATAAGATGCAGATCCAGATTTGAATACCTGAGAATTGAGAATTGAGAATTAAAAATTGAATATTAAAAAAAATACAGGCGATTGGAAACAAAAGCAAAAAGAGATTAAAAAGATACACTGCAATTAAAACAGGAAGTATCCTTTTATCATCATATTTATCCGCCTTGCTTGCCCAACGGATACGTTGATTGAAAAAAGCAGCCACTGTTTTTACCGGCGCTGTTTTTACAATCGCATCTTTTGATTTCAAATAAAAAACATTTTCAGGATGCCGCTGATAAATTTTATGCATCAGCAGCATATCATCTCCACTTGCAATTGAATCAATGCCATCAAATCCGTTCACTTCATAAAATACTTTCCGTTCGTAAGCAAGATTGGCGCCATTACACATGCTGTGTATTTTTTTATGAACGGATGCGCCGGTGATTCCCTGCAGCGTCATAAAATCAAGTGCCTGAAAAATTTCTATAAAAGAATTACCATAGTCAATCAGAACTGGAGCAGCTATAAAAGCAGCGTTATGTTCTTCGTAAAAGGAGGCGATCGTCTTTAACCAGTTTTCTTGAACAATACAATCAGCATCAGTAGTGACAATCAAGGTCCCTGAAGATTGTGCAATCGCCACTTCAATTGCCTTTTTCTTATAAGCATTTAATCGTCCATCTACATATTCACTTAATAAAATGATTTTGATATTGGGTTGAGTAAAAGCGGAAACAATTGCGAACGTATTATCAGTTGAATGATCATCCACCACAATAATTTCAAATAAATCCGGCGAGTAAGATTGTGCGAGTATCGATTGAATGCAGGCTGAAATATTATTGGCCTCATTTCTTGCAGGAATGATCACTGAAATTTTTGTTGAAAGCGGCTTTGATAAAGTCGTTGTATAATCAGGAATGGATTGCCAGCCCGTGCGATAGTAAATGATCAGTACCGCATAAATAAGAAACAATAAGATACTGACGAGCAAAATTATCATCATAAAAAATTAAGAAGGAACCCGTTGTGATCCGTACAAAAATAAATTTTTACCAACCAAAATAAAGATTATCTTTGAATAGTTGTTTAAACAACTATATGCCAAACAACCAATTTAAAAAAGGGGAACTGTACAGCTTTATCACAGGAAAGGCCAGTACAGCTATTGCCCGCAGGCTTCAGAAAAATTTTAAGCAGCACAAAGTGGACATTACCATTGAACAATGGAGCGTGCTGTATCATTTATGGAAGGAAGATGGATTGAGCCAGCAACAATTGTGTGATGCAACATTTCGCGATAAGCCCAGTATTACAAGACTGGTTGATAACCTGGAAAAATTAAAACTTGTAAAAAGAGTTCCATCCAAAGAAGACCGGCGGAGCAACAGAATTTATTTAACGCCTACTGCACAGGAACTTCAGGAAAAGACAATGGAACTTGCCAATCAAACATTGAACGAAGCTTTGAACGGCGTAACCAACGGTCAGATAGAAATAGCGAAAGAGGTTTTGCAGAATGTGTATGACAATTTGAAAAGTTGATTTTATTACACGAATTAAATTACTATATAAATAAATTGTATGAGCACTACATCATCCACCACAACATCCATCAAAGGCGGCGAATGGCTTATTAAAGAAAGCAATCCTTTTGAAACATTTACGCCGGAAGACTTTAATGAAGAACAGCAAATGGTAAAAGATATGTGTCTGCAATTTCTTCGCGCAGAAGTTTATCCCAACCTTGAAAGAATTGATAAAATGGAAGCGGGCCTGATGCCTTCACTTATGGTAAAGGCCGGCGAACTAGGTTTACTGGGAGCTTCGGTTCCCGAAGATCTTGGTGGCCTGGGAAAAGATTTTATTACATCTACGTTGGTGAATGAAGGTCTGGGCGGCGGCTACTCTTTCAGTGTTGCAGTAGCTGCACATACCGGCATCGGCACTTTGCCCATTTTATACTTTGGCACAGAAGAACAAAAGAAAAAATATATTCCGAAACTGGCCAGTGGCGAATGGAAGGGAGCTTATGGTCTTACAGAACCCAACAGCGGCAGCGATGCGCTCGGCGCAAAAACAACCGCGAAACTTTCTGAAGATGGAAAAAATTACATCCTCAACGGACAAAAATGCTGGATCACAAATGGTGGTTTTGCGGATGTTTACACCGTGTTTGCAAAAATTGACGGGGATAAATTTTCTGCATTTATTGTTGAACGCGGCTTTGAAGGATTTACCCAAGGTCCCGAAGAACATAAAATGGGCATTAAAGGTTCTTCAACAGTTCAATTATATTTCCAGGATTGCAAAGTACCGGCAGAAAATTTATTGGGCGAAGTGGGCAAGGGACATATCATCGCTTTCAATATTTTAAATATCGGAAGACTGAAATTATCTGCTGCTGCACTCGGTGCTGCAAAAGCCTGCTTGTCGCTGGTGGTAAAATATGCCAATACAAGAGAACAATTCAAAACGGCCATTGCAAATTTCGGAGCAATAAAATATAAGCTTGCTGAAATGGCCATCAGGATATTTGTAAGTGAAAGTGCATTATATAGAACTGCCAAATGGGTGGATGATAAAGAAGTGGAACTTTCAGCAGCAGGCAAACCTTTTAACGAAGCCCTGCTGGGCGGCGCAGAAGAATATGCTGTTGAATGTGCGATATTAAAAGTACATGGCAGTGAAGTGCTCGATTATGTAGTGGATGAAGGCGTGCAGGTGCATGGAGGCAATGGTTACAGTGATGAATACGTGATCAGCAAAGCATACCGCGACAGCCGTATCAACCGCATTTATGAAGGGACCAATGAAATCAATCGGTTACTCACCGTGGACATGATTTTAAAACGCGCCATGAAAGGAAAGCTTGATCTGATGGGTCCGGCCATGCAGGTTTCAAAAGAACTGATGAGCATTCCGGAATTTGGCAATGATGATGATAAGCCTTTTGCGAAAGAAAGAAAACAGATCGTCAATATGAAGAAAGCCATACTGATGACAGCAGGTGCTGCTGTACAAAAACTAATGATGAAAATTTCTGATGAGCAGGAAATTTTAATGAACATTGCAGACATGGCCATTGAGACTTTTATGGCAGAGAGCGCTTTATTAAGGGTAATGAAAATGGTAGATAAAAATGGCGAAGCAGCTTCGTCTGTACAGATTGATATGATGCATTGCTATCTTAATGATGCTGCAGACAAAGTAAACAAAGCAGGTAAAGAAGCGATCAATGCATTCGCTGAAGGCGATGAACAACGCATGATGCTTTTAGGAATTAAACGATTCACAAAAGCCGAACCTTTCAATAGCAAAGAGGCCAGGAGAAGAGTAGCGGATTCCATGATCGCTACCGGAAAGTATAATTGGTAGTTGCGGAATAAGAAACATAAAATAAGAAATAAGGAATGAGAAAGTTTAGCAGCATTATACTGTTTAACTTTCTCATTTCTTATTTTATGTTCCTTATTTCTTATTTCCGTTTTACCTTTATCCTATGCAAAAGATTGTTTCAGCAATTGCCTTATTGATTTCTATAAATGCATATTGCCAGGATATGACCAGGCCTTTTATAAAACTCGTAGAACCCTTAAAAGAAAATAATTCAGTTAAAGCATCACGGCAGTTTTTGATCGGCAGCACCTGTAAAACCTGCCTGCTTAATATCAACGGTCAAAATGTAAAAGTGTATGCCACCGGTGCTTTTGCTTATGAATTGAATTTGAAACCAGGCGATACAGTTTTTACAATTTCTGCTACTAATGGATCCTTAACTGATCATCCTGCAAAAAAAATCTATTACAGTTACTCGCTTCCTTCAGCGCCAGATACTGTAAAAACTCTGGATATTGCTTCTATTGAAACTTTACCTGAAGGAAATTTAAGTCTGCAGGCCGGTGATAAAGTCCGCATAAAAGTAAAAGCTTTGAGCGGTTGCACAGTAATTGCAAATGGTAATATTATGTTGTATGAAATCCCCATTTCAAAAACGAATACGATGCCCGGTATTTACCAGGGAGAATATACCATTAAAGAAACAGATAGTTTTTCTGCAATAAAAATCAATGTAAAAATTACAGACAGACAAGGTAAGAGCATCACTAAAGATTCAAAATATACTGTTTCTGTTTTCAATAAACTGTTGCCCAATATTGCTGTAACGAAAGGAAGGCTGGCGCACCTGTTATTTGGTTTGGGAGAAGACCGGCTCGGCGGTGCCAAGATCGGATATCTTGATTCAATGGTATTACTGAATATCAACGGAAAGGTTGGAACAAATTACCGGGTGCAGTTATCAAAATACCGCTCTGCTTATATTCCTGATGACCTGATTGAATTTTTACCAAAAGGATCTTTTACACCACAATCTATTTCCGGATCCATGCGTGCTTATGGTGATGCAAAATATGATTACGTTACGCTGGCTTTATCTGCAAGATTACCATACCAGTCTTTCCAGGAGATTAATCCTTCTAAAATAATTGTAGATGTTTATGGCGTAGATAATAACACCAACTGGATTACGCAACTCGAAAATTTAAAAGAAATAAAAAATGTTTCTTACGAGCAGAATGAAGATGGCATTTACCGGATCATCATTGAATTAAAACATGCACAGCATTGGGGGCACCAGATTTATTACAAAGGAAATACGCTGCTGATAAAAGTAAAACAACAACCCACTGATTTATCTCTTAATAAACTGGTCATTGCTATTGATGCCGGACATGGCGGAACCAATACCGGTGCCGGTGGGCCAACCGGTGTTGCAGAAAAAGATCTCACACTTGCTGTTGCATTGAAACTACAAAAAACTTTGGAGCAGCAGGGTGTAAAAGTGATCATGACCAGGACCAAAGAACAATTTTTTGATAATAAGGAACGGATATTATTTTATCGGGATAGTTTACCGGATTTGCTGGTAAGCATTCATCTCAATTCTTCCGATGATCCGATCAGGGTTGGCGGTACAAGTGCTTATTACCGTTATATCGGATTCAGAGATCTGAGTCATGCTATTTACAAACGAATGCTGGAACTGGGGCTTAAAGAATATGGTAACACCGGCAGTTTTAATTTTATGCTCAACAGTCCGATTGAATATCCGAATGCATTGGTGGAAACAGTTTTTCTCAGTAATCCTGAAGAAGAGATGAAAATACTGGATGAAGGCTTTCAGCAGCAGATTGCCGACAAAATTGTTTTGGGATTGAAGGATTTTTTGAAAGAAGCAGAAGGGAAGAAATAGTTGTTTATTGTTAGTAATGCAAAGAAGTTGACGGATGACAGGAAATAAAGAATAAGAAATAAGAAACAAAAAATAAGGAAGGAGTATTTATGAAATCTTTCCGACTTCCCGCCTTGCCGGCAAAAAAAGCATGATGGATGTATGAACTTAGTTAGCCATTATTCTCAATATCAATAAGCGAAAAAACACCTAAGCCAAAAAAATATTCCTGTTAAGCTCAACAATTTATCAATGTAACAATACAACAATTTAACTATGTCAACCTTAGTAAAAGAATTTAACGACTACCGCGAAAAGATGAACGAGGTTATTCTGAGTAAAAATAACCTGGTGATGAAACGGCTCTGGAACCTGGATACAAATACGTATGAAGATGGTGCACTGGATAAGAAGACCAAAGAAATGCTGGGTCTTGTTGCAAGTATGGTATTGCGCTGCGATGACTGCATCAAATATCATTTGGGTAAATCTTATGAGCTCGGCATTAGCACTGAACAGATGTATGAAATTTTTGCAGTAGCTAATATTGTCGGCGGTACTATTGTGATTCCACATACGAGAAGAGCAGCAGAATACTGGGAAGAGTTGAATACAGAATTATGAACAAGGAACAAGGAATGTCGAACAGGGAAGGAAATACAAATGTTCAATAATCAATGCTCAATTTTCAATGTTTAAGGTGAGGAGTAAAATAAAATGAATAAATTGTCAACAAGGCGACCCATTATCCCTTTGTTTAAAAACTTATTTTTTCTGTGAAATAACTATGGTGAAAATAATCAGCTTTTGTAATTTATATTCTGATTATTATGGAAAAGAAAAATTACAATTTGGAAGACAGGTTAGTGAATTTTACTTGCCGAATGATCGATGTGGTGGAAGCATTACCGATAAACAGGGCTGGCAATTACATAGCAGGACAACTCATCAGATCATGCCATTCACCTACTTTTAATTACGGTGAGGCACAGGCATCGGAATCCAGAAAAGATTTCGTGCACAAAATGGCTGTTGTACTCAAAGAATTAAAAGAATGCAGGACGGCGTTAAAGATTATTCGCAATAAAATGTTGATACAACCCGTTTCAAAATCAGAGAAGATATACAGGGAAACGGAAGAACTGATTGCAATAATTGCAAAGAGCATTGCTACTGCAAAGAAAAATTGTGCGGCTTAATCCAATGCTTAATAATAGTGTGTTATTCTATACCTTAAAAGAAAAGTATTTTCAAAATTGATAAGGTTCACCTTGAAAATTGAGTATTGAGAGTTGTTTATTGAGAATTTTATTGAAGATCCCGCAAACGTAAAATGTTTGCTTCATTCACAAGCACTAATTTTTATACTTTTTGATTAAATATTGATTAAGTTAAATCAGTAACTTTATACCTCAATAGAATATTATGTCCGATACAACAACGATTCCCATTCCGCCATTGACCGCTAAGGATTTTGCAACTGACCAGGAAGTGCGCTGGTGCCCCGGTTGCGGTGATTATTCTATCCTGGCGCAGGTACAGAAGATCATGCCCGGCCTGGGTATCCCCAAAGAAAATATTGTGATGGTGAGCGGCATTGGCTGCAGCAGCCGTTTTCCTTATTATATGAACACGTATGGCATGCACAGTATTCACGGTCGTGCTACTGCCGTAGCGAGTGGATTAAAAGCAGCCCGCCCCGAACTGAGTGTATGGATCATCACGGGTGATGGCGACGGATTAAGTATCGGTGGCAATCATACCATTCATTTGCTGCGCAGAAATTTTGATGTAAATATTTTACTGTTCAACAACCAGATCTATGGGTTGACCAAAGGGCAATACTCTCCAACATCGGAAGAAAATAAAGTAACCAAGAGCACACCTTACGGAAGTATTGATCATCCTTTCAATCCTTTAGCATTGGCCATGGGTGCCGATGCAAGTTTTATTGCACGCACAATGGACCGTGATCCAAAACATCTGCAAGCCATGTTGCTCAGAACACAGGAACATAAAGGCGCTTCTTTTTTAGAAATATACCAGAACTGCAATATTTTCAATGATGGTGCTTTTGAAATTTTTACTGAGAAAAAAACCAAGCCCGATGAAGTCCTGTTTTTAGAACAGGGCAAGCCATTGGTTTTTGGTGCTGCACAAAACAAAGGCATTAAACTCGATGGATTCAAACCAGTTATTGTTGATCTTGCCGAAGGTGCTTCAACGGATGATTTATGGGTGCATGACGAAAAAGATTTTTACAAAGCACAGATATTGATCCGCATGTTTGATGATCCTAAACTGGAAGGGCATCTGCCAAGGCCATTCGGCGTTTTTTATGAAACAGACCGAGCCTGTTATGAAGACGGGATGAAAATGCAGATTGAAGAAGTGATTGCCACCAAAGGCAAAGGCGACCTGGATAAATTATTAAGAGGCAGAGAAACCTGGACGATCAGCTAATATAGTTGTGTTGAATGTTGAGTGCTGAGTGGGCGTTTAAAATATTCGTCTGGCCACTCGAAGCTTACTATAATTTAAAGTTTTCAAATAAGTGGCCTGACGATTAGCTACTCAACAACAAAAAATCTATAATAAAAGAAATGCTGTCTCAAAAAGACAGCATTTTTTATTTGTGCATTCGTGGCAAAAGAGTTGTTCAGACGGGACGTCAGACCATATCCTTCCCAATCAGATATTCTGCGATCTGAATCGTATTCGTAGCGGCGCCTTTGCGGAGATTGTCACTTACGATCCAGCAGTTGAGAGTTTTATCCTGGCTTTCGTCCCTGCGGATTCTGCCAACAAACGTATCATCTTTTTCATGCGCTGTCATGGGCATAGGATAAATAAAATTAGCTACATCATCCTGCACAACAATGCCCGGAGATTTGCTTAACAGCTCTCTCACTTCGTTCACATCAAAATCATTTTCAAATTCAATGTTCACGCTTTCGCTGTGCCCACCCATTACGGGGATGCGAACGGTTGTAGCGGTAACTTTAATGCTGTCGTCGCCGATGATCTTTTTGGTTTCATTGGTCATTTTCATTTCTTCTTTTGTATAACCATTTTCAAGAAACACATCAATGTGCGGCAATGCATTCAGATCAATCGGATATTTATAGGCCATCGGATAATCTGTGTTTTCGCCTTTCACTTCTTTTATTCTTTCACCTCTTAATTGATCCACTGCTTTAACACCGGTACCGGTAACACTTTGATAAGTGCTTACTACTACGCGTTTGATCTTATATTTATCATGAAGCGGTTTCAACACGACTACCATCTGAATGGTGCTGCAGTTTGGATTGGCAATGATCTTATCAGAAGCCGTCAACACATTTGCGTTTACTTCAGGCACGACCAATTTTTTTGTTGGGTCCATGCGCCATGCGGAAGAATTATCAATCACGGTAATGCCCGCGGCTGCAAATTTTGGTGCCCATTCCAAAGAAGTATTTCCGCCGGCGCTGAACAATGCAATAGCGGGTTTGGCTGCAATGGCATCTTCCATACTTACTACAGCATATTTTTTTCCTTTGAATTCGATCTGTTTACCTACTGATCTTTCCGAAGCAACCGGAATCAATTCCGTAACCGGAAAATTTCTTTCTGCCAATACCTGTAACATTTTTGTGCCTACCAGTCCGGTGGCACCAACGACTGCAACTTTCATAATTTTTGTTTTGGACCTCATCCCGACCCTCTCCAAAGGAGAGGGAGTGATCAGGTTTAGTTATAAAAAAAACCTTCCCGTTAAGGAAGGCTTTGTACTTATTTTAAAATAAAACATTAACCCTTCCCTGTTGTGAAGCGTTTCTTACTGTGTTTTATTGTTATTGTAATTGTCATGAGCGGGACGAAAATAATAACAAAAAACTATTCAGCCAAAATATAAAAACGGTCAACCGTATTTTTTTACTCAATCGTGTGCGGTGAATATACCTTGGCAGCACTTTGCAGGAAAAGTATATTTAAACCTTAATCTGCAATTATGAAAATAAATCAATTACTGCCTTTAATAATCATATTCTTATTTATGAATAGCAATATGTATGCACAGGTTGCCAAACGTTATGATATCGTGATTGATGAATTGATGGTGGATCCTGCACCACAGATCGGCCTGCCGAATAATGAATGGGTTGAATTAAAAAACATTTCGACAGTTGCATTCAATCTTGCGGGATGGCGTGTCGGCGATGCTGCAGGACAAAGCGGCGCCATGCCTTCTTATATTTTAAAACCCGATAGTTTTGTGATCGTTTGCAGTTCAGGTTCTGTAGCTGCAATGAATGCATTTGGTCCGACGATTTCAGTTACTTCTTTTCCGAGCCTGGATAATGACGCAGATATTATTTTTCTGCGGTCGCCACAGAATATAATTATTCATGCAGTAGGTTATAACAGTGCCTGGTATAATAACGAGCTTAAAAAAGACGGCGGCTGGACATTGGAAATGACCGATACAAAAAATCCCTGCAGTGCTGCTGCAAACTGGGTTGCATCTATCAACAGTATGGGCGGAACTCCGGGAAAAATAAATTCTGTTGATGCACATAATCCTGATCAGTTTCCCCCTAAATTATTAAGTGCTTACGCAGCTGATAGTCTGAATATCGTATTGGTTTTTGATGAACCATTGGACAGTCTTAGAAGTACAGCCCCCAATAATTACCTGGTCAGTGACGGCATTGGTATACCGCAAAATGTTGTTGCCGGAGCACCGGTATTCGACAGAATTTATTTAAAACTCAATATGCCGCTGACGAGAAATAAAATATATACCGTAACTGTAAATGCTGTTACTGATTGTGCAGGCAATGCAATCAGTAACAATAGTATTACAAGAGTGGGATTAAGTGCTGTTGCAGAAAATATGGATGTGGTCATCAATGAAATCCTGTTCAATCCCAAACCTAACGGAACTGATTATCTTGAATTATATAACCGAAGTAATAAAATTATTGACCTGCAACAACTTTATATAGCGAACAGGAATAGTTCAGCAGTTATCAGCAGTATTAAACAACTTAGTATCGGGAGCCGATTGTTATTTCCGCAGGATTTTTTACTGATCACAGAAAATCCGTTGCCGGTACAATCACAATATTTTTGTCCGAATCCCGGATCATTTATTACGCTGAATGGTATGCCTTCATTCAATGATGACAAAGGCGACGCGATCATTTTAAACGCACAGGGAAATATTGTTGATGAACTGCAGTATGATGAGAAGTGGCATTTCAAACTGATCGATAATGACGAAGGCGTTTCACTGGAACGGATCGATTACAATGCATTAACGCAGGATCCTCTCAACTGGCACAGTGCCGCTACCAGCTCAGGTTATGGAACTCCGGGATATAAAAATTCGCAGTACCGGGCTGATGCACAACTGCAGGGGACAATTACTGTATCACCGGAAATTATAAGTCCTGATAATGATGGAATGGATGACTTTGCAACGCTCGATTATAATTTTCCTGAGCCGGGTTATGTGGCCAGTATTACCATCTTTGATGCAGCGGGCAGAAGCGTTCGTTATCTTCAGCAAAATGCACTTTGTGGCATCAAAGGAAATTTCCGCTGGGATGGATTGGGAGAAAAAAACCAGCAGTTACCGGTTGGTATTTATATTTTTTATACAGAAGTATTTAATCTGAAAGGAAAGAGCGGGCGGTTTAAAAATGTTGTTGTACTCGCCAGAAAAGTTTAACTGCGGAGAATGAAATAAGTAATAAAAAAATAAGAAATTAGAAAGTTGTAAAGTATTGTACTCCTCAACTTACTTATTTCTTATTCCTTACTTTATATTTCTTATTTGTATTTGCTAAGGCCGGAGATCATCAACGCCGATGCGGTTGATAATATCATCATCAATAGCATCTGGTTTTTTATCCAGGTTGGATTTTATCACAAAATAACTTAGTACCGCCAGCCCAATTCCTAAAATGGCCGGACCGATAAACCCGCTATCCGGAAAAGTTACCAATCCTATTAAAACTCCGGCAATCTCGGAGACGAACCAGAAAATGATGGTATACATTTTCCAGATTCCCGGCTTTAATCCTTTTTTAATTGCGAGCGTACCTATGTTTCTTGTAAAAAATATAAGCAGGATGATATCTAACATTAAAAAACAGTTTTATTTTATTAACTAAACCAGGTCGATATCAAAATTAACCAGTTGTACAAATTCTTCCAGTCTTGCATCGATATCAACTTTCGTAATTTCTTTCAAACGCTCGGGTCCGAATTTTTCAACACAGAAACTCGCCATTGCAGAACCGACAATAATGGCTGTTTTCATATTTTCGAAACTGATATTGTCGGTTTTAGCAATATGTCCAATGAAGCCACCGGCAAAGGTATCGCCGGCACCGGTTGGATCGAAAACATCTTCCAAAGGAAGTGCAGGTGCAAAGAAAACATGGTTCTCATGAAACAATAAAGCGCCATGTTCACCTTTTTTAATGATCAGGAATTTGGGTCCCATCTCCAATACTTTTTTAGCAGCTTTTACCAAAGAAAATTCACCGCTCAGTTGCCTTGCTTCGCTATCATTGATCATTAATACATCTACCATTTTCAAAACTTCTTTCAGATCATCCATGGCAATCTCCATCCAGAAATTCATGGTGTCCATTACAATCAGCTTCGGTCTTTTTTTCATCTGGTTGATCACACTGATCTGGAGTTTGGGCATCAGGTTACCCAGCATCAGGTATTCAGCATCCTGGTAACTGTCAGGAATTTTTGGATCGAAATCAGCCAGTACATTCAGGTCAGTGATCAATGTGTCACGGGTATTCATATCCATATGATATTTACCGCTCCAGAAAAAAGATTTTTTATCAGGTACAATTTCTACCCCTTCCAGTTTTACACCGCGTTTTTTCAGTTCTTCCATTTCATCATTGGGAAAATCGTATCCAACAATTGAAACCTGGTAAATGGGTTTAATAAAATTGCTGGCGGCGTATGCCACGTAAGTGCCGGAGCCCCCGATAATCTGGTCTACTTTTCCAAACGGAGTTTCAATTGCATCAAAGGCCATGGAGCCTACGGTAATTAAAGACATGGGTAGTTGATTGATTTACTGATTTAATTATTTTAACGGGAGCAAAAGTAATGGATTAACAAGTGTTTTAGCCATGTTGTGGCAGATTTTTATTGACTGCACTGGCTTAATACTTACAAAACTTTCCTGGATCAAGTTTTAAAAAGAACAATTGTTAGAAGACATAAGCTAATAACTTCGCATATTCTTATTAATTCCTGCCTAGCGGACAGTTGGGCGTGTAATAAATAAACAATGTTAATAAAGATACATTCTGAAAATCCGCAGCCAAGGCTGATCAAACAGGTGGCTGAATGCCTGAAAGACGGAGGGGTTGTTATATATCCTACAGACACGATCTATGGACTTGGTTGTGATATATTTCAACACAAAGCGATTGAACGGATCTGCCAGATTAAAAATATTGATCCCGCAAAAGCGCAGCTTTCTTTTATCTGCAAAGACCTGAGCAACCTGAGTGATTATACCAAAAGCATTGATACTCCATTGTACCGGATGTTGAAAAACTATTTACCCGGGCCTTATACATTTATTCTGCCTGCAAGCAAACAGGTGCCGAAAATTCTGCAGAGTAAAAAAAGTACAATCGGTTTGCGTGTGCCTGATAATAAAATCTGCTGTGATATTTTAGAAGCGTTGGGCAATCCTATTTTAAGCGCGTCCCTTCCGGGAGAGATGGTAGAAGAGTATACCGATCCTGAAATCATTTACGAAAAATTTAAAAATGTTGTTGACTTTGTTATTGATGCCGGTATTGGCGGTACAATGCCCAGCACTATTATAGACTGTACCAGCGGCGAATGGCTGGTAACGCGTATGGGTGCGGGAGCGTGGGAAGAATTATAAGTTGACAAGTTAATAAAGTTGATAATGGCTGTATATTTCTTCCCTTTCAACTTTTTCAATAACGTCAACCATTCAATTTAACTCCAGTCTTCCTTATCTTTTTTCGCTCTTCTTCTATCAACTTTTGCAGTTAATAAAATACTGATGCCATATAAAATAAAAAGCGGGATGGCAACAATGAACTGACTGGTCCAGTCTGGCGAAGGCGTAATCACTGCGGCAACGATAAGGATAATGATTGCAGCATACTTAAAATATTTTCTGAGAAATGCCGAACTCACAATTCCGATTTTTGCCAATACATAGGCGAGTATAGGAAGTTCGAACGCAATGCCGCAACCCAGTAAAAGATTGCTGAGCGTATCGGTATAGTCTTCTAAAGTAGGTCTGTATTCATTGATACCGGCTTTGCCGAGCGTGAATCCTGCAAGAAAATTAAAAGTAAAAGGAGCCAGTAGATAATATCCAAAAGCAACACCGGCAAAAAAACAGAGCGATACCCAAAAGATACTTCCTCTTGCATATTTTTTTTCCTTTGCTGAAAGTGCAGGTTTTATAAAACGCCAAAGTTCCCAGAAGATATAAGGAAAGGCCACAATGATACCACCGATAATAGCAACATTTATTGCAGTTGTAAATGGACCGCTTACTGAAGTAAACTGGAACTTAATATCAATCGGGGGCATGCAAAACGCATCTCCGATATGAAGCCTGTGGCCGAGATTGCACAAGCCTGTATAGCTGATAAAATCTTTTCTTGCAGGCGCCTGGATTACATTATCAAATATCCAGTCTATAAAATAAAAGATGGTTCCTGCTGCGAGTAAAATTGCAATGGCCGAACGAACAATATGCCAGCGCAATGCTTCAAGATGATCTATAAAACTCATCTCGTGTGTATCAGGAGTTCTGCCGCTGCGGATGCGTTTAAAAAAAGATTTTCGATCAGATGCTGTTGCCAATGTGTTTATATTTTTGTCACCGCCACCGTTTTTATTAAAACACGGGGATGATTATTTATTGTAATGTCGAAAAAACATTTTGCATTACCCCGTTCAATGATTTTTTTAGCTGACAAAGGTAATGGCTTAAACTGACAGTTTATCCGGCTGCAATCTCTTTTACATTGCCTGTTCTTTTTAATACACCCCAACCCTGCAATTCGCCTTTCAATGCTTTATTGAATGATTTAAAAAGAATATAATACATCAACTGCCGATAAATAAACCGCTGAGGTATCATCCAGATTAATTTTTTATAATTTTCGTTTTCATAAGCAAAAGCCAATGCTGCACCTGCCATATCAACTACAGAAAAAATAATATAGTACAATAATATATGACCACTGCTTACGGGAATAATATTGAATGCTGAAGCAATAAGGCTGATGATAAGAACAAGATCTGCAAGTGGTGCAAGAAAAGGCAGTATCATCTGGAATATTAAAATATGGGGCATGGCTACCATACCAAAACTTTTATACTTAGGATTGAAAACAGTATCGCGGTGTTTCCAGAAACATTGCATTACGCCAAAGCTCCAGCGGAAACGCTGTCTCATAAACTGTCTCATGGTTTCAGGAACTTCTGTATAAGAAACAGCATTAGTACAATTGCGTATTTTATAACCGATCCGGTGAAGGCGCATGGTAAGATCACAGTCTTCTGCAAGTGTGTCGCTTGTAAAACCGCCGGCCTTAACAAGGGCTTCTTTCCTGAATGCGCCGATGGCTCCGGGTACAACAGTAATTGCATTAAGAAAATCGAAAGCTCTGCGGTCAAAATTCTGTGAGGTAATATATTCGATGCTTTGCCATTTGGTGATCATATTAATTTCATTACCCACTTTTACATTACCTGCAACAGCTCCTGTTTTTTCTCCAGCTTCTGCTGTAAAAAATTTCATTAAATTAGAAATGGCATCTGATTTTAATTGTGTATCGGCATCTATACAAACAACAAATTCGCCTGCAGCTTTTTCTACTCCCACATTCAGTGCTGAGGCCTTACCGCCATTTGGCTTGGTAAAAACCCTTACCCGTTCATTGTTATTAAATAAATCCGCTACAGATTTAAAAGTCTGATCCCTGCTGCCGTCATCCACGAAAACAATTTCAAGATTAGGATAATCCTGTTGCAATAAACTGCGGACCGTTCTGGCAGCATTTATTTCTTCATTATAAGCAGGAACAATAACGCTTACCAATGGAGCGGAAAGCCCGGGGATAACAGGGACCAACACTTTCTTTTTAGATTCCTTTTTTTTCTGTAACCAGGCCAGCGCTGCCATAAAAATGATACGCCCGATAGATAAAAATATTCCGATGATGAAAAGAGAAAAAATGATTTTTGCAGACCATGCAATAAATTCCACCATGGCAATTTTAAAACTTGTCATCCAGTCTTTTTTTACAGGAGGCATAACGTCATCTCTGGTTTTGCCCATCAGATCTGCCACGGTAGTGAATTTGCAACCTTTGTCTTTAAAGTATTTAATGATTCTGGGTAGGGCATCCACTGTTGCCTGCCGGCTTTCGCCACCGGCGTCATGTAATAAAATAATATTGGCGTCAGTTGATTCTGCCTGCCGTATCGTTTTAAAAACAATACTGTCGGCATTGTTTCTTACATCCCAATCGTTGGGGTCAATACTTTCGCCTACTGTTATGTAATTGTCTTTTTTACTTCTGGCAAGCGGTTCTATTTCTTCAAAACTCTGGGGTTCACTGTCAGCATTATAAGGTGCCCGGAATAATATGGTAGATCTGCCGGTGACTGCTTCAATGATCAGGCGGGTAAGTTTTAATTCGGTGGACGCCCTTTCGGGGCTCATTGTAGCAATATTATGGTGGGTAAATGTGTGGTTGCCGATCTCGAACCCATCTTTATAAATGCGCTTAAGGACGGACAGATTTTTTTCTGCTTCAAGACCAATAACAAAAAAGGTAGCGGGTATTTTTTCTGCTTCAAGAATATCCAGAATTTTAGGAGTAAATTCTTCACTGGGACCGTCATCGAACGTTAAGATAATTTTATGCCCGGGACCAATTTTGGTAGTATCCTCACCGCTTTTTTCATAAACATAACCCGAAGGTAATTGTGTATATACCTGTTCTGAGATTAATTGTTCACTGCTATCTACTTCCAGTTTTATTTTTCCTTCCTGGGGAATGGACAATATATTTAAAATTTCACCTCCGCCCTGACCAACCCAGGAAGGCTTGCGGTTTGGATTAATGGGCACAGTAGAAAGCTGGTTAAAATCAAAAGGTTTTTTGGCAAGAGATGCATTATCCAGATCAAGGTTATAAAAACTCCATATTCTTGGATCCTCACTGCCAAGACGCCATAATGCAGTTCCTGCCAGTCCATATTCATCAGCAAACCGCATGATATTAAATGTTGTTGCTGCATCGGCAAACCAGATATCATGTTTTATTACGGGAGTAGATGAATCATAAGATTTTTGTGTAAAGCGGTAATGCAGATTATAATTATCATCATCGAAGTGAATGGTAGAATTGGAAACCTTTGCATTGTCCATTGCCTGAACATACGTGATATCAGTCACGGCCTTTTCGGTTTCGCCATCCTCTGTCCACGAAGTCCAGTCATATCCATATCCCGCCAGCCCCAGGATTATTTTCTTGCTTTCCATTTTTGTTGCGGCCTGGTCCAAAGCATTTTCAATCCATTTTTGTTCAGATATAGGCCCCGGACCACTGGCGATATCACTAAACTGATCATACGCCATTAATACCACATAATCATTGTAATCAACAAGATGTTCAAAATCATAGTTATTATTCATAGCTTCTACATCCTGTGTTACAATCAGGCCCTTTTCGTGGAGAGTATTGTAAAGATTTTGCTGAAACAAGGTTAAGGGTTTGTTGCTTGTTTCCCGGATATCTTCAAAATCAACATTGATACCCTGAAAATGATAAAAAGTCAATGTGTCTATTACCTGCCGGATGAAATTCTTCTGCTTAAAAGTATCATTCAAAATAGAATGAATCAACGCGCCATCAAAATCATGTTTGGAGGAATTAAAATTGGTTAGCATGGGCATGATGCGAAGATTCTTCAGATGCATCTGGGATAGGCCGGCGCTATCTATCCGGGTTTGAAGTTTTATATTATTACTGGTATCAATAAAAAACCATTCAGGAAAAATCACGTTTAATTTATCACCATATTTTTCAAGAGATGGTGTGGATTTACTTCCCGACCACGGGGTATAAAATGCCCCACGGATAAATTGTCCTGTTGTTTTATTAATATTCTGAAATTGCTTTTTTAGAGAATCCTCCCGCTGCTTGTTTTCCAGGAATTTTTTAAACCCTTGTATTTTTTTATAGCGATCCGGTAAAAGAATATTCAGATCATTACTACTGCTATAAATTCCGGGAACTACATTGGTTAAAGGACTATTGCTCAACTTAATAGCAATACCTACCACAGCTATTATAAACAAAGAAATAAAGAAAAAAATGCGACCAGTCCATTTTATCCTTTTCCAACGCGAGGGGCTGCTGGCTTGAAATATCTGGGTTTCACTGCTCATTTAAAATAGGAGCAAAAATACGGATCAAATTAAGGTTTCTCACTAATGATTTGTTATTAAAAGAGAAAGCCCCTGTAGAAACAGGGGCCGTTTACCAAAACTAACTGCTTATGAGAAAAATTTGAATTCTAATTTGTATGTACAAAATAACGCAAAATAAATGCCACTGATCAGAATACTCTTGTTAAGATTTCCTTAATGTAACTGCGTTATAAAGAACTTATAACCTAAACGCCAAAATCATTCCTTTATTTTCGGCAAGTTAAAAAACAGTCTTTAATAAGGCTTTAACAGCAGCCATATTGGGCAGATGATTGAAGTTCACGGATTGCACATAAACAGGCGGAATTCTTGCATTATTTTAGAGAGAACCGGATTCTTAAACTTTGATTTACTTACAACCAATTTTATTTACGCGGTTTTGATGCCTTCCTCCTTCAAAACTGGTGTTCATAAAAATATCTACCATTTTTTCGGCATCCCCCTCTCTTACAAAACGGGCGGGAATACAAATAACATTTGCGTTGTTGTGCTGCCTGGATAATTGGGCCAGCTCTTCACCCCAGCAAATAGCTGCTCTGATACCCTGATGTTTATTTGCAGTAATTGCAACGCCATTTGCGCTGCCGCAAAATAATATTCCAAATGCAGCTTCGTTATTTTCAACAGCTTTAGCGACAGGATGAGCAAAATCAGGGTAGTCTACAGAATCTTTTGACCATGCGCCGAAATCTTTAAATGCCAACCCCTTTCCTTCCAGAAAAGAAATAATATCTTCTTTATAATCAAACCCTGCATGGTCGCAGCCGATCGCAATAGGAAGTTTTAGATTGAAGGGTGTCATATATAAAAATTGAACCCAAAGTTAAAAAAGAAACGGATGATCTGTACAGATATGTGAAATAAAAAGCCCGGAAATAAATTCCGGGTTACTTTACTGAATGCACAAACTAATCCAATATTTATAAGATTAATGCCGTCTCTGCCTGTCGTGTTTTTGTCTGCGTATATTTCTGTCAAGACGTTTTTCGTCTCTTAATAATTTAGCTCTTTCTGCAGGTCCGATGTTACCATTATTGGTTTTGTCACGAATGGCTTCCGCTCTTAATCTCGATTCTTCTGCTTTCAATCGTGCGGTTTCGGCGGCTGTAAGCTGACCACTTTTAACCCCCTGGCGAATGCGTCGGTTCTCATCTTTTAAGCTTCTGGCATTCTGAGCCGATGCGGTAAATGCAGTTGCAATAAATAATGCGGTCGCAATAAAAATTTTTGCTTTCATAACACTAAGTTTAAAATGATTTAAAATAAAGGTGAATAAATTAATTATTCCTTCAGACGGGGACAGGAGATACAGGTTTAACGGGAAATGTTTTTTTTGAAAAAAAGGAAAACATTAATCAGCAAATAACTGATCCGGAAGGATGTTAAAGCTTTTGCGATGATAAGAACACAATCCGTGTTCATCAATTGCTTTACGGTGCATTGCAGTTCCGTAACCTTTATTGTGATGCCAGCCATAATGCGGGTATTGCTCATGCAGTTGCTTCATATATTCATCACGATGTGTTTTTGCTAGAATGCTTGCCGCCGCAATGGATGCATAAATGCCATCTCCCTTTATAATACATTCATGTGGAATATTATTATAAGGCTTGAAACGGTTGCCGTCAATCAGTAAAAATTCAGGAATTATCATTAAACTATTAACTGCCTCATGCATGGCTTTAAAAGTTGCCTGAAGAATATTGATACGGTCAATCTCTTCATTACATACCTGAGCTACCGCCCATGCGATGCTTTCCTTTTCAATAACAGGTCTCAATAGGTCCCTTTCTTTTTCTTCCAGCTGTTTACTGTCATTCAATAGCGGATGAAAAAATCTTTTTGGTAAGATAACAACCGCGGCAAATACAGGACCTGCATAACAGCCCCGGCCGGCTTCATCAATACCGGCTTCAATTAAACGTTTATGAAAAAAGGCTTGTAACAACGCGCAAAAATAATTAAGAATGAATAAAATATTTCAGTTTAAGATATTATTGTTGAAACCGGGTGAATTTAGCAGCATAATAATTATATGTCTTTACTGCTTAATTAATCGTCCCTACAGTAGATTTGCATAATATTTTTTTCATGCGATCAATCAAGCGCTGGGTATTTGCAACATTCATTCTTACATTTCTGGTAATTATTGCTGGCGCTGTCGTTCGTACTACACAAAGCGGAATGGGTTGCCCGGATTGGCCCAAATGTTTCGGCAGATGGATTCCTCCAACTAACGCATCACAACTTCCTCCTGATTTTGAAAAATATCTTCATAAACAAGACATTGACCATACATTTAATCCTTTTCATACCTGGATAGAATACATCAACAGACTGTTTGCAACCTTGCTTGGCATATTTGCAATCGTTCAATTTTTATTAATATACCGGAAGAAACAATTATTAAAAATTTCTTACAAACTTTCACTCATTTTTTTAGCCCTCGTCATTATTGTTGGATTGTTTGGGGCAATTGTAGTTAAATATAATCTTGCACACCTCAGCATTTCCGTTCATTTGCTGCTTGCAATAGCAATGACACAGGTAGAACTTGCTTTGTTGTTATCGCTGAAAGAAAAGTTATCATCAATTAAAGTCGACCGCAATTTCAGGAAAATGATGATTGCTTTCCTGGTCATCCTTTTAATCCAGTCATCATTGGGCACAATGGTAAGAATGTACGTAGATGATATTTCTAAAATACTTCATTACGAACATCGTGAAAACTGGCTGGCTGCCATGCCCACAGCTTTTCTGATTCACCGTACTTTTTCATGGATCGTCTTAATCAGCGCGGTTTATCTCACATGGAAATACAGGAATGTTGCAGCAATAAATAGAAAACTGCATCTGTTGTTAACTATTGTTTTATTAAATATGATCACAGGTATTATTTTATTTTACGCAGATATACCTGCTGTTGCTCAACCCATTCATGTGCTGCTTGCAAGCCTTGCAATTACTCAGCTCATTAATATTTTATTGCAGACAACTAATAAGCACGGCTTTTTAAACACTGGTCACGTGTAGCACTTTCACAGTAATTTTAACCCGGCTTTTTATTTTTTTAGTACATTTAGAAAACCATCATTGCATGAAGGGCCTGCTGAAAAATATATTTTACTCCTTTCCCATCCAGTTATTCATTCTTCAGTTCAGAAAATACCAGGTATTGCTGATTTTCTGGGCAATACTTTTCAGTACGCTCAACAGTGGCTTTATGAAACACTTCGGTGCTGATGCATTATTCTTTTCTCCTGAATACCTCGGCAATGTAAATGCATTGGGTGCCGCGATCGTGGGTGTTGCATTGGCAACTTTTTTCATGAGCTGGAATATCACCACTTTTATTCTCAACAGCAAAAGATTTAAATTTTTAGCCACAACATCAAAACCATTTTTAAAATATTGTATTAATAACTCTTTACTGCCGCTGCTTTTCTTAATTTTTTATTTATGCAGGCTTGCCTGGTTTAACCGGTATAAGGAATTAATGAATACCAGTGAGATCATATCGCTTATTGCCGGATTTATGGGCGGGTTTCTGTTGCTGCTTGCTTTTTCCTTTGCGTTTTTCTTTGGAGCCGAGAAAACAATTCTGCGGAGAATGGCGCCCGTGCTCGCTAACCCCAAACAATTTATCCAGGTTTTTAATCCTGTAAAAAAACCGCAGCAGGATGGATTTGGAATGTCAGCCACTTATTATTTCAGTGGGCGGTTCAGGTTGAAAAAAGTCAGGAACGTTTCGCATTACAGTCAGGATTTTTTAGATACTGTTTTTAAACAGCATCATTTTGCAGGAATGATCTGCATTTTCCTTGCGTTCGTATTCTTAATAGTAAGCGGCTTTTTTTTAGATTATAGATTCTTTCAGGCACCTGCTGCAGCAAGCATCTTTGTGTTCTTTGCCGTTATGATAGCAGTCATCGGCGCACTTACTTACTTTTTACAAAGCTGGAGTCTCCCCTTTGTAATTGTGTTATTATATGTGCTGAATGTACTGTATGAACATGAAATTATTGATCCGCGCAACAAAGCCTATGGCCTCAATTATACCAACAGGGATGAACGCCCGGCTTATGATAAAGCTTCACTTCAGCAATTGTGCACACCTGATAAAATAAATCGTGATAAAGAAAACATGCTAACGGTACTGGAGAACTGGAAAAGGAAACAGCCGGATAAAAAACCAGTCATGCTCTTCATAAACGTAAGCGGAGGCGGATTGCGCAGCGCAACTTTTGTAATGAATACATTACAGCAGCTGGACAGTATCACAAAAGGCAGGCTGATGCAGCAGACATTTTTAATAAGCGGCGCAAGCGGTGGTATGCTGGCGGCTGTTTATTACCGTGAGTTATGCAGGGAAAAAATAAAAGGAAATAATATCAACCTTCATAATTCCCAATACACGGATAATATTGCACAGGATCTTTTAAACCCGGTGTTCACTTCTATGATTGACCGCGATATTTTTACACCGGCACAAAAATTCTCAGTAGACCCTTACCGTTATGTTAAAGACC